>JAUVRF010000324.1 GCA_030597775.1 Methanobacteriota archaeon
CTGTACGCCTACTGCGAGGCGACCGTTCCCAAGCTCACGGTCATCACCCGGAAGGCCTACGGCGGCGCGTACGACGTCATGTGCTCCAAGCACATCAGGGCGGACTTCAACTTCGCATGGCCCTCGGCGGAGATCGCCGTCATGGGATCCGATGGCGCCGTCAACATCATCTTCCGCAAGGAGATCGAGGCGGCAGAGGACAAGGAGGCGAAACGGGAGGAGCTCGTGTCTGACTACCGCAAGAAGTTCGCATCACCCTACATCGCCGCCCAGCGGGGCTACATCGACGACGTCATCGAGCCCAAGGAGACCCGACCACGGCTGATAAGCGCCCTGGAGGCGTGCGCCCACAAGCGAGAGGGACGACCTCCCAAGAAGCACGGCAACATACCCCTCTGATTGTACGGAGCCCACAACATGTCCAAAGGAGAGCCCCGTGTCCACATCACCGATCTGGTGCTGAGGGACGCCCATCAATCGCTGCTCGCGACCCGCATGCGGACGGAGGACATGCGGCCCATCGCCGAGAAGCTGAACTCGGTGGGCTACTGGTGCCTGGAGATGTGGGGAGGGGCGACCTTCGACTCTTGCCTGAGGTTCCTCAACGAGGACCCTTGGGAGCGGGTCCGGCTGCTCAAGGCGGCCATGCCGGACACCAGGATGATGATGCTGCTCCGGGGCCAGAACATCGTCGGATACCGCAACTACGCCGACGACGTGGTGCGGGAGTTCGTCCGCCTGTCGGCGAGGGCGGGCATCGACGTGTTCCGCATCTTCGACGCCCTCAACGACCCGAGGAACATGGAGACGGCCATAGAGGCCGTGAGGGAGCAGGGAAAGATGGTGGAGTCCACCATCTCCTACACCATAAGCCCGGTCCACGACATCCCCTCGTACATCAAGCTGGCAGAACGCCTCGTCGAGCTGGGCTCGGAGTCCATCTGCATAAAGGACATGGCGGGTCTGCTCAGCCCCACGGATTCGTACGACCTGGTCCTGGCCCTCAAGAGGGAGTTCCCCGACGTGCTGGTCCACCTCCATTGTCACTACACCCCGGGCATGGCCTCCATGGCCTACCTGCGGGCAGTGGACGCTGGCGCGGACATCCTGGACTGCGACATCTCGTCGATGTCCATGGGTTCGGCCCATCCCCCGACGGAGTCCATAGTGGCCGCCCTCGCGGGGACGGAGTACGACACCGGTCTGGACATCGGACTCCTCAAGGAGATATCCGATTACTTCCGCGAGGTGCGCAAGAAGTACGCCGAGTTCGAGAGCGCCTTCACCGGTGTGGACCCGGCCGTGCTCCAGTGGCAGATCCCCGGGGGAATGATATCCAACCTGAGCAGCCAGCTCCGGGAGAGCGGAGCCCTGGACCGAATGGACGAGGTGCTGGAGGAGGTGCCTCGCGTCCGCAAGGAGCTGGGATACCCGCCCCTGGTCACCCCCTCGTCGCAGATCGTCGGGACCCAGGCCACGCTGAACGTCCTCATGGGCGAACGCTACAAGATGATCACCAAGGAGACCCGCAACTACGTCCGGGGGCTCTACGGGAGGCCCCCGGCCCCCATCGACCCCGAGGTCCAGCGCAAGTGCATCGGAGACGAACAGCCCATCACGACCCGGCCCGCCGACCTGCTGGAACCCGAGCTACCGGCCCGCAGGACGGAGATCAAGGAGCAGATGGGGACCTTCACCGAGGAGGACCTGGTCTCCTTCGCGCTGTTCCCCCAGGTGGCCATGGCGTTCTTCGAGAGGCGCGACCGGGAGGAGAGGCCGCCCGAGGAGGTCGCTGCCATCGCTGCCGCCCTGGCGGACCTGATCTTCACCGCGGCGGCGATCACCGCCCCCGGGCAGGCGCCACCACCGCCCAAGGCCCCGACCACCCCCAACTGGTCGATGGCGGGGCGCCTCGACCACCACTCTAGACGCAACGTGGCATGGAGGTACTGACGTGCGCTTCAACGTGTCCGTGGACGGTAAGGAGCACGAGGTCCTCACCGTGGGAGAGCCAGGCACCGTGGTCCTCGACGGCCAGAGGTTCGAGGGCACCGTGGAGAGGCCCGCCAAGAACCGCAGGGTCATCACAATGGAGGGGGGCCGTTACGACGTCAAGGTGGTGGAGGGAGAGGTGTCCGAGGGATCCTTCGTCCTGGAGCTGGCGGGGGAGCGCATCCCCGTCCAGGTGTCCCAGATCTCGTTGAGGACGGTGAGGCCCCCGACCCCCGTGCGGGCCAAGAAGAGCAAGGCGGCCAAGAAGGAGAGGGCCTCAACGGGGGATGGCGAGGTCGCGGGCGAGGGCATCAGAGCCCCGATGCCAGGAAGGATCGTGGAGGTCTTCGTCGAGGCGGGGGACGAGGTGGAGAAGGGGGGCGTGGTCCTCATCCTCGAGGCCATGAAGGTGGAGAACGAGCTCCGCTCTCCGGGCAAGGCCGTCGTCAGGTCGATCAACGTGAAGCCAGGCGATTCCGTGGCCGGGAACCAGTTGTTGGTGGCCCTGGACTGACCGGTCTCAGTGATGCCACATCGGAAGCACTTCACCGTAGCCTGCCAGCGCGGCACCCGTCACCGCGGCCACGTCGTACGTCTGGGCCTCCAGATGGGACAGCGAGGCCTGGTCGCCCCGTTCGCATCCCATCCTGGACAGCGAGGACCTGGCCTGGTCGGCCATCCCGTCCACGAAGGCAACGAGTCCGTCCGCCTCGGTCTTCCAGCTCGTTGCCGCCGTGTGTGGTCCCTTGGGACATTCCCCGGGACCGCAATCATCGCAGAGGATGCAACCCAGGGCAAGGCGTGGAGCCGTCCCCATGACCACAAGGTCCGCCCCCAATGCAAGGGCCTTGACCATCTCGACCCCGTCCTTGAAGCCACCGGACACCACGAGCTTGGGGACCCTGTCATCCTTCCCGAACTTGGTCCTGGACAGCGTCCTTCTCATCGAGGCGACCGCCGCCATCGGACCGGGACCCACGATGTCAGCGTGCATCCTGGAGCTCCTCGAGGCGGCCTGGACCATCAGGCCATCCGCACCGGACCGTGCTGCCTGTCTGAGGATCCCGCGGTCGGTGATGGGACCGACGTTGAGGACAATGGGAACGCCGCCCGCCACGGACCGCACGGTCCCGACCGCAGCGGCCATGGAACCCTCCGCGTCCAGCAGGTCCACGGCGCTGGACATCTCCCCGTCGGGACCGACGGAGGTCAGCTTCAGCTCGACGATGGCCGCACCCGCCAGGGCCTCGACGACCGCCTCGGTCCTGTCCGGTCCGAGGACGACCCAGAGGACAACC
>JAUVRF010000242.1 GCA_030597775.1 Methanobacteriota archaeon
ACGAACCCCACCTCTGGCGAGATAGCGGCGGGCACCGCAAGGGCCATCAAGGCCAGCTACACCGACCCCAACGGCATCAACGTGAAGACCGTTCAGATGAAGGTCTGGGAGGACGGCATACCCCTGGACACCTCCACCAAGAGGGTGACCGATACCCGGGTCACCTTCAGACCCTTCGGTGGTTTCAAGCTCAGTTCCCTCTACCGGGTCAATGTGTCGGTGGCGGACAACAATGGTAACGTCGGATATGCCGAGACGGTGTTCCGCATGAGCACCTACTCACAGCCTGGCAACCCCCAGGGCGAGACCTCCTTCGATATAATGGACAGGAACGGGACGTTCACAACGACCTTCTGGCACGACGACCTGATCCGGATCCAGCTCTGGTCAGAGGTCATCGAGCGGGTGGACTTCTCCGAGCTCCGACTGATCAGGACGGATTCGAGCAACGTGTACATCTTCAAGGACCGGTTCGCCCCCAACCTCACCGTCCCACCCCCGTCGATGAGCTTCCCGTGGTACGTCTACGACGCCACCATCGAGATACAGACGGGTGGGGCCTACGGAGCCCCTGTACCACCCGGTTATTACTATCTCCAGATCCTCGCCGAGTACGCGGTCAACGGGCTGATGTTCGACGACAAGATCACCATCGCCATCCTGTACGAGGACGGGTCGATGCCAAACGCGGGCAACTTCCTCACCTTCAACGAGACTGGCAAGTGGATCTCGAGCACCAACTCCTTCAACTACCGCGAGATGCTCTACATCGAGGTCCACACCGAGACCCCCATAGAGCACGACGATACCACGCTGGAGATGGTCATCGTCACCATCTCGGAGATATACGGCGACAAGATCCTCTACAGGGAGATACCCGCCGCCGCCGTGACCTACATCGGCCTCACCCCCGACGGCCATGTCTACCGGCTGGGAGTCCCCCTCACAGGCACGATCGACGGGGCCCAATGGTTCTACGGAGCCAACTGGTACCCCGTGGAAGTGGCCTTCCAGACCAACACATGGCACTGGCAGCCCCATCCGGTGTTCGGCTTCAAGAAGAAGAAGGCCACGGACATCGCCTTCGAGGCCGCCAACCAGATCAAGATCACCCGTCCGGCCGATCTGGCCATAACCGAGGACGACATCATCATCTACCACTCTGACGGAACGACCCTGGACGTTAACGCGACGGTGACCTACGGCGAGGAACTCTACATCAATCTGACGGTGTGGAACCTGGGGGATGTGCCCATAACGAACGCCGACCTTACTGTCTGGGCCATATCAGGCGGCGTGACGTTGGATTACTGGGAGCTCACCACGAAGGCAGACTTCTGGGACCCCAACGGGAACGATCAGATCGATCCCATCGCCCCGAACAACTACGTGAACGTGGATATCACCTGGAACACCAGCAAGACCGGCTACGACCAAGGGACATTGATGGCCTCGAAGATCGTGGCCCATGTGGACATACTGACGCCCGTCATCGGCGGATACGGCTCAAGTCCCATTCCAGAGACCGATTACAACAACAACGACGCCGAGGTGGAGCTGGTACCCGTATCCGAGGGAGTGCTCCACGTCAGCAACGCAGGCTACCTGACCCCCGCCTCGGTCGACGTGGGCCGGATGTACTTCCTGGTGGACAGGATCGAGATGACCACCACCGGAGGAGGGGTCCGGATCCTGGGCATGAACCTCACCCAGACCGGCACCGCCCAGGACACCGACATTTCCAACGTGATCATCGTGAGGGACATCAACGGGGATGGAGACATCGGTCCCGGCGATTACCTAGTGGACTCGGGTACCTTCACCCTGGGCGTCATGCCCGTGGACATAGCGATGTACGTCCGCAGCGGCAGGACGATGACCTTCTTCATCCTCTACGACATCAGTCCCGCAGCCGTCGCGGGCAGGTCCCTGGGCTCGGCCATATCGATCCCCCTGGACATCTACGTCGACCCGACCGCCACCGTGGACGCCACCGGCTTCCCGATCGCGAGCGAAAAGGCCTTGATAACCAGCAACAACAACGAGCTCACCGGTGTCACCTGGGGACCCACCTACGGCTTCCCGGGCTACCCCGCCGTGTACAGGCTTGACCTGAGCGCGTTCAACATGGACATCCTGAAGCTCTTGGAGGGCTCGCTGACCATCACCGACCTGGACATCAGCATCACCGGCTCTGGGGACGTGGACCTGGTCTGGTTGATCGACGATAGCTTCGACATCATCACGTTCAGGCTGGGCGCTCCGACGGTCTCATTCACCAACATCAACTACATGGTCCCGGCCGCCACGGGCCGTTCACTGTATGTCGTCCTCAATGTGAGCCCGGGGGCTGCCTCCGGTGGCCAGGTGGGGATCACCATCACCGCCGCGGACGTGACCCTATCAACGGCGCAGGACTCTGTGGACCCGGCCCTCAACCTGATATGGACCACCGACATCGCGGAGATGGCGGACTTCTTCGAGTGGAAGGCGGGAAACCCACTGCTTGACGTGGACAACACCGTTCTCACCGCGATGAACATCGGGACCACCGATCCCGCAGTCGATGTGTACGTGGCCGGACTGCTCGTCGAGTGGACCTCCGACATGCCGACCCACACCGTGAGGGTCTACATCGACGGCGTGCTCAAGTTCGAGGACGACGGGCTGAACCACATCGGGACGGGCATCTACATACCCTTCGACTCACCGATGCGGCTGGACGACATCGGCAAGAGCTTCCGCATCGAGTTCGACATGCAGGTGACCAAGAAGCAGCCCAAGAAGAAGATCTACAACGACAACGACGTGCTCTTCACATGGGTCTTCGGGGACGGCTCCTTCACAAACGGTGGGCAATACGTGCTCATTGACGGCTACGAGGGTGCATACGACATATACTGGCAGGCGGTCTAGAGGGGGAAGTGACGATGAGCTATTTCAGGAGGGGTGGGACCAACGAGGGAGGCCGTGCGCTGAGGACGATCGCCTCGCTGGCGATCCTCGCGGTCCTCCTGGCGATGCCATTGGCCCTGCCGGTGGCCGCCGAGGGCGGCGAGACCAGGACGAGCCTCCCGGACTTCGAGGTGGAGGCGTTCTACAACTACCTCGATGTCGTGGCGGGTGAGCTCGCCTGGTTCAACCTGACGATACACAACGATGGTAACGCGGCCTACCTGGTACGCTCATCCGGTGACCTGGAGGTCTACGGCTACAAGGACGACGAGACCCGGGTGACCTTCTTCCAACGGATCTACGAGGACATCTACGTGAACGAGTCCTTCATCTTCGATTTCCAGGTGAAGTTCGATATCCCCGGGCTCCACTCCCTATCGATCCACATCGATGAATCGAACAGGGTGGAGGAGTCCAACGAGGACAACAACGAGGCCACGGTCGAGTTCGAGGTCATTCCAAGCCAGACCAACAAGGCCCCCCAGGCGGACGGTGGGAACGACCGGACCGGGTTCGTCGGCAAATCGATGCTGTTCTCGGCCCAGCACTCGTCCGACCCGGATGACGATCCCCTCACCTATCATTGGGTCTTCGGCGATGGAGACACGGATACTGGCGTCCGTGTGCACCACGCGTACCAGGAGCTCGGTGATTACAGGGCGGTGCTCACCGTCTCTGACGGCTACCTCACCGACGAGGACATCTTCACCGTCCACATAATCGAGGCTCCCTCGAACCTGCCACCCGTCCCGGTTATCACCGTGGCGAGCACGACGGTGATGGTCGACGAGGTCCTGGAATTGGACGGTGGGACCAATACGATGGATCCCGAGGGCGATGACCTCCGGTTCGACTGGGACTTCGACTCCGCCGACGGTGTTAACGACTGGGTCAGGGGACCCGCAGTGACCCACAGCTGGGACACGGCTGGGACGTACACCGTGACCCTCCGGGTGACGGACGGTGTGTCGACGGTCGATACCACCAAGAAGGTCGAGGTCAAGGC
>JAUVRF010000539.1 GCA_030597775.1 Methanobacteriota archaeon
TGGCCCGGAGCTTGAGCTCGACCGTCCCCCACAGGCCATGGACCACGATGTCCGCAGTGTCCAGCTCCTCGTTGCCGAAGCCGTGGGACACGCCGACGGAGGTGCAGCCCACCGCCTTGGCGGCCTCGAAGTCGTAGAACCTGTCGCCCACCATGATGGCGGTCCCTCCCCCGAAGTCCCGGATGATGCGGCCCAGGCGCTCGGCCTTGTCGCCGTCGCCGTGGCCCTCGAACCAGCTGACGGCGTCGAAGAGTTCCTCCATGTCGAATGTGTGAAGCACCATCGAGCAGTAGTCATGCCCGGCGTTGGTGAGCAGGGCCGTCCTCACACCCAGGCGCCGGAGCTCGCGGAGGGTCTCCTTTGCCCGGGGGTAGAGCGATCCTCTCTTGCTGACAAGCTCCCGTTCCCTGGCGTCCACCGCCTCCACCAGCTTGTCCCCCATGTCGCCGCCGTGGCGTCTGACCCAGTCGTGGTAGTACGTGTCCGGGCGGCCGATGAGGTCCTCGATCTCGTCCACCGGGGGCTCGGGAATACCGAACTCCCGGAAGGTGTCCAGCACCGCTGGCACCACGCTGTTGTCGGTGGAGTACGGGGTGCCGTCCATGTCGAAGACCGCGATCTCGAAGTCGGGGATGTCCACGCCGGGCAAAGGGCCTCCCGCCCCTATAAGGGAACCGCCCTTCCCAGAGCGGCGACGGCTAGAAATATCACCGAGGCCGTAGGCGACCCGATGACCGACCTGGAGTGGGACACCCTGGTGCTCGGGGCGGGCGTGCTGGGTTGCGCGACCGCCTACCACGTGATGCGGTCCGATCCTGACCGCCGGGTGCTCCTGCTGGACCGCAACCCTCGGCCAGCCCAGGGCAATACGAGACGGTCGGTGGCGCTCTTCCGGGACCTGTTCACATCCTCCACGAACCAGGCCTTGGCCGGCTCCACCATCGCCCTCTTCGACCATGTCGAGGACGACCTGGGACACAACCTGGGACTCAAGCGCTTCGGATACTACTGGATGATGGACCCTGGGAAGATGGATGACCTCAAGCCCGTCCTTGAGGACCTGGAAAGGCATGGCTCGGACCTGGAGATACATGACCGTTCGGACGTGAGGGCGCTACTGGGCGAACACATCGAATTGGACCCGGTCCCCCCTTTGGGCAGGGGGCCCCTGGGGTCGGTGGCCGGGGCCGTGATGGCCCGGAACGCGGGCACGCTGTCGCCCTCGCGACTTGCCAGGTGGTTCGAGATGGAGTTCCGGGCCCTGGGCGGCAGGGTGGAGTACGGTTTCACCGTCGACCGGCTGGTGCCGGAGTCCGTGAGGGGTAACGGCCTCCGGGTCTGGGAGGATGGTCGTGTCGCCGCGGTGGAGGGAGCATCCGGTCGCCGTCGCGCACGGGAATTCGTCGTGGCGGCGGGGGCAATGACCCCATCGCTCCTGGACCCGCTGGGCGTTGACAGCCACGTGAAGCCCCGCACCAGACAGGCCTTCGGCCTGGTCGGCGAGGGGGCGACGGCGCTCCACGAGCGCAACGGCTTCCCCGGTGGCCAATTGCCCGTCATCGTGCTTCCCTCCGCGGGGGTCTACCTCAAGCCCGTGGGGTCGCAGGGGATGCTGCTGGCAGGATGCGCGGACGACCTTGGCCGACCCTTTGGGCTGGATGAGGACCCCCAGCCCGAGGCCGAGTTCCTCCGCGACCAGATCCGTCCAGTCGTCGAGGGCTACCTTCCTGGCATGAAAGGAGCCGAGGTCAAGGTGAGCTGGGCAGGCCAGTACCACAGCAACACCATCGACGGCAACCCCTACGTCTTCAAGGAGTCGAACCTGACGGTCGTCGCGGGGGCCAGTGGTTCAGGGATCATGAAGTCCGACGCCATAGGAAGGGTGGCGGCGGCGGTCCATCTCGACGAGCGGTCGACGGAACTGTTCGACGGACATCGGATGAA
>JAUVRF010000561.1 GCA_030597775.1 Methanobacteriota archaeon
AGCTGGGGCTGGGAGATAAGACTATCGTTCTGGACGTCTGGGGTCCGATGAGCGGTCGCTCAAGCCATGGGCTCCACGTCGACGATGATCTCCACGTCCGCGTCGGTGCCGCCCAGAACGACCACTGGCTGCTGCACGTCGCAGGCGTTGAACAGGCAGATGCTCTCGTCGGAGACGGGACAGAAGAAGACCATGGCCTGGAGGTGCAGCGTGGTCTCCCCGTCGCCCTTCACCTCCACCGGCACCTGCCAGTCGAAGGAGATGTCGGGGATCTCGAACGGGGGCACCACCAGGACGGACTCGTCAGAGGATGCCAGGAGCACCGTGTGCTGCCCGTCTGTGAGGTACCTGTAACCCTCGGCGAGCCTCAGCCACACCCGGACGCTGTCCCTGTTGCTGTCCATCAGGACCTTGTGGGGCTTCTCCTCTCCCATCTTGCCACCTCTGGGGGTCGTAAAGTCCTAGTACCGGATATCGTTTTCCGTCCCTAGCTCTGATGTTCGGCCTTGGTGGTAACGACGGGCCTGACCATCCGGGCCCCCATGAGCTCTTCCATTATCGTGAGGTCGTGGACGATGCGCACCCCTTCCCCGGAGCCCGCCGCCACCCGGATGACGTACACCTCGTCGAGGGTGGCGTAGATGCAGATGGCCGGGTCGTGCATCGGCCAGAAGAAGACCTGGCCCTCCAGATGGATGGTGGCATCCCCCTCGCCGTGGATGATGACGGGCACCTGCCAGTCGAAGGTGAGGTCGGGCATGTCGAAGTGGGGGATGGATATGACCGACTCGTCCAGGGAGCCGATGTTCAGGAAGTGATGCTGGTCGGGCAGGAACATGTACCCCTCGGGCAACCTCAATGTCAGGTGGATGCTCTTGCTCTCGCGGTCCAGTGTCAGCACGGGGTTCTCTCCTGGTGTCCTCATTTGCGTCTCAACTCCGATCCCTGTCGTGTTCCTTCCGCGGTCCCTTCGTTCTCGTTCACCGTCGGTCAGACGAACGAGCGCTCATCCCCGAGGGCGGGTGCCTTGCATTCCTCGTTGGCCCAGCCGGAGTCGGAGACCCAGTCCTCGAAGGAACTGATGCCGGAGTAGAACACCCGCATCATGTACAGGTCCACGTCGTAGCCCACGTCGCTGAACCACTGCATCATGAGACCGTAGTCCTCGTTCTGAGAGAGCACAACGTCCACCGGGAGGGCCTGGTAGTCGACCTTGCAGCCCATGGCCTCGCCGAGGATGTCCGCTACCTGGGCCATGGTGAGCTCGTCGCCGGCAATGTCCAGGGACTTGCCGATGTACTTATCTGGCCGGTCGAAGACCTTGGCGACGGAGTGGCCGATGTCGTCCACGGCGATCATCTGGAGCGGTCGGTCGGCCTTCATCGGGAAGGACAGGGTGCCCTGGAGGATGCCGTCGCGCATGCTGGAGATCCATAGGTTGTCCATGAAGTACACCGGACGCACCACGGTGGCCCGCAGCCGCAGGCCCCTTATGTGCTCCTCGACCCGGTACTTGCTCTCGAAGTGGGGCACGCCGGAGCTCCTGTCGGCTCCCGCCACGGAGCTGAACACGAAGTGCTCGACCCCGGTCGCCACTGCGGCATCCGCCATGTTCACCCCCATGGTGGTCTCCGCCTCGGTCCCCACCTCGAAGGGGGTGGTGACGGCGAAGACGCCGTAGACGCCCGCCATAGCCCTCCGGAGGGACTCCGGGTCCATGGTATCGCCCTCGTACACCTCGACACCCATGGCCTCCAGGTCCCTGGCCGCGGGTTTGGTCGCGTCCCTGGTGAGGGCTCGGAGCTTCCATCCATGCTGGCGAAGGTGTCGGACCACGGCGCCGCCCTGCTTGC
>JAUVRF010000468.1 GCA_030597775.1 Methanobacteriota archaeon
CATGGAGGTCTTGGAATCGGCCCAGTTCGGGTCGTGCTGGGTGGCACGCGCGATGATGCTGTCGTCGATCTTGTGACCGAGACCTCGACCCACCGCGATGGCCTCGCGCATGGCGTCCTCGGCTAGGGTCCGGGCATTGTCGTCCTCTATCAGGTCCAGCACGCTTCTGCCCGTGAGGGCGGTGATGGGATTGAACGAGGCGTTCCAGACCAACTTGCGCCACTTGACGGACCTGATGTCCGAGCTGACACGGGTCTCGACGTCGGCACCCGCGAAGGCCTCGCAGATGTCACGCACCCTCTGGGTCTCCTCACCCGACACCTCGCCCAGGGTGATCGAGCCGTTGTTGGTGTGCCGGATCAGACCCGGCTCGGGCATGTCCACACCGATGACGGCCACCCCCGGGACCACGTGCTCGTCCCCCAGCACCTCCCCGATGATGGCCTCGTTCTCGACCCCGTTCTGGATGGCGAGCACGGTCGTGTGGGACCTCACCATGGGCCTTGCCGCCTCCGCGGCCTCCCGCGTATCGCGGGACTTCACGGTGAACAGGACCAGGTCGACGGGTCCGACGGATGAGGCGTCCCTGGTCGTCCTCACCGGGACCACCTGGAAATCTCCGTCGATGCTCTCGACGCGGAGGCCGGAAATGCGAATCACCTTCCTCCTCTCGCCCTTGGATATGAACCAGACCTCGTGGCCAGCCCGGTCCAGCTTGGCCCCGAAGTAACCCCCGACGGCGCCAGCCCCCATCACCGCGACCCGCATCGGAACATCACCCCATCTCGGCCAGGAGGCCATCCACCTCTTCCCTTGTCGGGAACTGGTGACATCCGCCGGCCACACGCACGGCGCCAGCGGCGCAGGCGAAGGTGACGGCATCCTCCAGGTCCCTCCCTTCGGACAGTGCCACCATGAGGGCAGCGTTGAACACGTCCCCCGTTCCCGTGGCGTTGATGGGCTCGACATCGAGGGCGGGAACCGTCACGTCGAGACCGTCCCGGGTCACCACGCGGGCCCCCTCCGGGCCCATCTTGACGACCAGGGTCCTTATGCCCTTTGCCATGAGCTTCTCCACGGCCGTGTCCAGGTCCGTGGCGCAAGCAACGGCCTTGACCTCCTTGTCGTTGCCCAGGACGATGTCGGCCGTGTCGACGGCCAGGTGGTCCAGGTCCCAGTCACCCGTGCAGTCCCATGCCAGGTCCAGGGCCACTCTGGCCCCCCGGGAATGGGCCTCCTCAATGACACGTCTCAGGGGATCACCGCTGTACGCACTTACGAGGAATAGGGACGCCACAAGCAACCAGTCCCCCTCCTCCAGGGAGCCCAGGTCGACGGCGCCGAGATCGTGGTCCGCGCTGGCACCGTTGTGGGTGAGCAGGGCCCGCTCGCCGTCGGTCCTCACAAGGGAGAGGGTGGTGGCCGTCGGCTGGTCCTTGATGGTGACGAGCTGCCGGGTGTCGACACCCATCTGGTTCAACCGCTTCTTCAGCCACTTGCCCCATGCGTCCTTGCCGATAGTGCTGGCCAGGGAGGATGTCGCTCCCAGGATGGCAACCTCCGCGGCCGCTATCGCACCGTTTCCGCCGATGTCGATGTCGGCGGGTCCGCGACCTGCGGCAAGCTCGCCGAATTGCGGAAGCTGGTCAGGCGTCTTCCCGATAACGTCGAGCACCGTGTTACCGATGGTGAGGACACGCGTTCGCCCCATGGTAACGACTAGTCAGTGGCCGTATAAAATGATAACGGATGACTGGTATGGGACCCCACGGCGGTCTCACAGGTAATTCATGCCCATGAGCTTGGTGTGGGGCTCGTCACCAGGCAATTTCAGGTCGGTGATCTCTCCCGGATTGCGCAAGAAGGGCAGGGGGACGATATCGTACGACCCGTCGCGGCCTTGCTCCAGGTGCAGGCCCATCCCGAGAAGGATGTTGTTGACGGCCATCGAGGGCACCAGGAAGTTGGCGGGCGAGAGGGAGGCCATGGCGACGTTGGAGGGCGCGATGGCCAGCTCGTCATCGCCGGTGCGCGTGAGTACCAGGTTGTACCTGGCCAGAAGGGATTGAAGGATCTGGCTACCTATGTACTCCTCGGGAAGGAGGTGGGCCATTATTTCCTGTCCTTCTCTCATCTTTTTACCTCCGAGAGGTCAGTTCGTTGGCCGACACCATTTAAATACTCTCCGACCTGTTTTCCAACTTTGGTTCCCAAAAATGTGAGGAAGGAGGAATATTTATTTGGTTTATGGAATGGCAGTCGCGTGACCGATGGACGACCACGCGGTCGGGTCTGTCCTGGGTGGTTCGCTGGATGCCA
>JAUVRF010000368.1 GCA_030597775.1 Methanobacteriota archaeon
AGGGGACGAAGCTCGAACTCCCCAGGAGGTATACCAAGAGGGAATGGGCCTTCCTGTACTTCGACAAGAGCTTCATGAACCGTCACCTGGGCTTCGACGGCCGGTCCAAGATCGAGGAATACGTCCGCACCTATGTACCACGCCACGCCTACTACTCGACGGCCTTCTACGAGACGCCCTCAGCCAGGACTATGGTAGAGAAGGGCTGGCAGGGTGCAACCCGGATCTTCGATCTGGACGCAGACCACATAGAAGGTGCTTCTGAAATCGGGCATGAAGAAATGCTCAAAGTCGTCAAGAAGGAGTTCATCAAATTAGTCGATATGTGGTTAGTGAAGAAATTGGGTTATGACCCCGAAAACATACAAATGGTGTTCAGTGGGGGTCGCGGATATCATGCTCATATCGAGGGGCAGGATGTACTAGAGCTGAACGCATTTGAACGCCGTGAGATAGTAGATCTTGTGACCGGAAAAGCGGACCTCTCCAACTTCCTTCTTCAAGTCCCTTTCCATTCCGGAACAAGAATGGATGGAAGGGGTTATTCAAGTAAGACCTTCATGTTGCCTGATCCAAATAAGGGAAGCTGGCGTGGAGACCTCTCCAAAGAGACGATACATTTCTTCAAGAATCTTGATTTCCTGATAAAGGACGATATGCGAGAGCAGGCAGCAATAGCCCTAGCGGATGTAACCGATAAGGATGAAAAAGATGCAAGGGATTTCCTGGACTTCCTAGAACAATCTGATAATGCTGGAAATCGTAGGATAGACCGTCTCATCAAAGATCATCGACTTGATTTTCAAAAAGGTTTGGGTCAGACATTCTGGAACCGTCTGGCCGAACGATTGTTCGTCCGGATGGCGGGAGAGGCGGACGAGCCCGTCACCGCGGACACCAAGCGCCTCATCCGACTGCCATCCTCCCTTCACGGCAAGACGGGTTTCCGTGTCACCAAGCTCACCCGGGACCAGCTGGATGACTTCGACCCCCTCACAGACACCCTCGCCTTCGGCGATGATCCCGTCGAGGTGGAGGCCCACGTCGATGCCACCTTCGACCTGGGAGGTCACGAGCATACCTTGACGGCCGAGAGGCGGACCGCCCTTCCCGAGTACGCCGCGACCTTCGCCCTCCTCCGGGGGATGGCCCAGATCCCGCCGGACTAGAAGAAGTCGTCCAGGGTCAGCTTCTTGTCCGTCACCTTGGGTTTGGGGGTGATCGGTTCCTGCTCCTTCTTGGACAGGGGATGGCGTATCCCTGCCTCCTTGGCCTCGGCCATCCTTTCATCGTCCCCTTTCCTCTTGTCGAAGTCACGGGAGAAGAGATCGTGCTGGGTGACGCGGGTGCCGCGGAGCAGGGCTGCCTCGCCCCAGTCGAAGACCTCGGTTATGCGTGCCAGGGAGGCCGCCACCCGGCGGGCGTAGTACCCGTAGTCCACCTTGTGATCGAAGGGACGCCCCGTAAAGAATGGCTCCACCTCCTGGCGGCCCTTGCCCGGCGACTCGATGACGACGTACGACACCTTCATACCGGGGATGAACTCCTCCCCGGCCTCCTTGTACTTCCGGGCTGCCTGCACGTGGACCAGACCGTCGGGGTTGGCGTAGTTGCTCTCGTCCTTGACCGTGCGGGAGATCACCAGCTGCTCGGTCTCGACATCGCCATTGCGGATCCTCTCGACGTAGTCCTTCGAGGCCTGGATGGCACCGTCTATGTCACCGTCAAGGATGCACTTGAAGATCGCCTCCAGGGCGGCGGTCTGGTAGTCGAATGCATCGGTACGCCGCGTCTCGTAACCACGGACGAGGGTGGTCTCCTCGGGCCAGAGCACCCGGCCGACGTAGCGCTTCTTCGCCCCGTGGGTGAAGAATGGGTCCATCACCTTCTCGAACTCCAGCGTGCCCCCGTACCTGGAGTACTTGCGGGCGAGCCCCTGCCCGAACTCCACGTTGGGCTCCGTGCCCTCGTGGGGGGATTGGATGAACACGCTGTCCGTGTCGGAGTAGATGACCTCGTAGCCCTCCTCCTCAAGGTCGCGGATGACGCTCTTTATGTTCTCCCTGGCGAAGGCGGTGATGGACTCGCCTATCTTGCGGTTGGTGAACCGGTAGAAGGAGGAGGCGAACACCCCGTAGAATGAGTTCATCAGGATCTTGACGGCCTCCTGCAGGCCGTTGAGGTACCTTCTCTCGTCCTCGGTCTCCGCCTCGCGCATCTGGGTCTTGATGCGGTCCCTCCCCTCCATCAGGCCCACGAGGATCTCGGCCAGCAGCCCCTTCTTGATGTCCACCGACAGGTACCGCACCTCGGGGATGGGTGTGATGTTGGTACCCTCCTCGGAGAGGGTGGTGAAGCACATGTTGTTCGCGATGATGATGGATGGGTACATCGCCTTGAAGTCCAGCACCACGATCCAGTGGTACAACCCTGGCTTGAGGCTGTGGACGTAGGCGCCCTCGATCTTGCTGTCCCGGGTCGTGCGACGGGTCAGGGGCACCCCGACCCCCGCGCGGGCGGCCTTGCGGATGAATATCGAGTCGATGAGCAGGCTGGTCCGCCCGCTGATGACATCATCGATGGGCAAGCTCGAGACGGTGGCCAGGTCCTGCATCTTCTCCAGGACCTTGATCTCCTCGAGGATCCGCAGGGCGAGGTAGGAGTCCTGGATGCAGTACTCGATGACCTTCTCCCGGTCGGAGGCCCACTCGTCATCGATGTGGGTGGAATCCACGTCCATCTTCTCCTCGCCCAGCACCAGCTTGGCCACGGCGGCGAGCCGCTCCCGCTTTGGCCGCAGTTCCCTCTTCACGTTCCACCAGGCGTCCGCGATTATCCGGCCATGGACCTTCCAGAACCTGTCCGCGATCCGGTTGGGTGGCCGCCCGTCCCGACCGATGTTCATCCTGCGTCCG
>JAUVRF010000204.1 GCA_030597775.1 Methanobacteriota archaeon
AACGGGTTGACGGTCAGCGGGCATTTCCGGATACGGGTGGATACGTTACCCCCCACCTTCCGAGACTTCAGGCCGACAGGGATCCAGAACAACACCGAGGTGGAGGTCTCTATCCTCTTGGACGACGGGCCGTTGGGCAGAGGGGTCTGGTACAATGAAATGATCATTGAGAACGCTATCCCTTTCTACTACCGGGTCCGGTCAAATGACGGTCCCTTCGGTGATTGGATGGTGACTGGTGTGGTGCCGATCCCGGGCCCCAACAAACTCTTCTACTCGACAACGATGTGCCACATCGCAGCGACCTTGGTGGGATTGGCGGAGGGCTCTGACAACTTCGTCCAGTTCAAGGTGTCCGATCTACTTGGCAACGGTCCCACGTTGTCGGAGGAGTACCGCATTTCCGTCGACTCCGAGGGCCCTTACTTCTTCAACATCACACCCCAACCCGAGGAGGTGCTGCCGCATCCGGAGGTGGCCGTCGGTGTGATGGTCCGGGACACCCTCTCGGGGGTCGACATCGACAGGGTCCAGTTCAGGTACGGCACCGAGGGCGAGGTTAGCCTTGGCGAGTGGCTCCGCATGCCGGTGGAGTACGTCGAGGACCACTACGAGGGTATGGTGACCATAACCCTGGACCGCGGCAAGGCGAACTACATCCAGTTCAGGGCCTTCGACCTCTTGGGGAACGTCAACGTGTCGACACCGAAGATGGTCTGGGTCAACAGGCTGCCGATAGCTGCGATCGCAAGGCCCATCGATGGAAGCGAGCACACTGAGCGGGACGCTGTTCATCTGGACCCCGGGGGTTCTGTCGACCCGGATGGCGACGAGCTGACGTTCACCTGGTTGCTGGTCGGCGAAGGGAGCCAAGAGGTCTACGACGGCGACAGGATGGACCAGTTGAGGCCCGGTGTCTACAACCTCACGCTGGTCGTGACAGATGTTCACGGGGGCGAGGCCAGGGCCTCGGTCCAGATCACTATCGTAGCCGTCGATGAGGGGCTCTCGGGTTTCCTCGTGGGTCTGCTGCTCGTCCTGGTCGTGATCATCGTGCTCGTTCTGGTAACGGTCTACCTGAGGTTCCGTGGGGATGAGATCTCCTCGGAATGAACGATCAAGGTTTTTCGAAGAGATCGCAGTCATTCCCTCGATGTCCCATTGCCTTCGGGGCTAAGGCTCACCAGCACCATCGCGACAAGCAGGATGCCAGCCCCGATCCAGGGCACCATCCCTATCTCGGTGTCCAGGAACACGTAGTCCATGACAGCCGCCACGACGACCATGATCAGGAGCAGCACAGCCGACACCGTGGCCGTCACGCCCCGCAGACCGCGGGTCCAGAGCAGGTACGCCACCGTCGAGCAGAAGATGCCCGTGTAGACCGCCATGGCCCAGCCCACGTTGCCCACGTCACCAAGGGATGCCCCGCCCAGGGCGATGACCCCGATGCCCATGGGGACGACGAGGGCTGCGGTCGTGCCCATCACCCACAGGGTCAGGGAGGACACGGACACCTTGGGGTCCCGGAGGATGTGCTTCGTGATGATGATGTAGAAGGCCCAGGAGAAGCCAGCTGCCAGGGACAGCATGTCCCCGAGGAACTCGGAGCCCTTGAGGGACGCCAGGTCGCCCCCCGTCGTCAGAAGGATGATGCCTGGGACCGTCATCAGCAGCGCTCCGACCTTGAGCGGCGTGAAACTCTCCTTCAACCAGTAGTACGACATGGGTGCGACGAAGATGAGGGAGAGGTTGGTGATCAGGGCCGCCTTGGTGGCCACGGTGAGGCCGAGGGCGACGTACTGGCAAAGGAAGCCCACGGTATTGGTCAAGCCCAACCCCCACACCCAGGGATCCTTGAGCAACGCCGGGTTCAGCGGGCCGATGAACCTCGCCACCAGCAACGCCGAGGCGAAGGCGATGATGAACCGGACCGCTATGAAGACCACGGGGTGGAAGCCGTCGTCAAGTCCCAACTGTATACTGACGAAGGAGGTGCCCCACAGGACGCCCGCTAACATGGTCATGGCCTGGGCGCGGCGGAGGCCTTCTCCAGAGGTCACGGCCCTGGGAAGGCCATCGGTGTTTAAAAGACTGGTGTCAAGGGAGAAGGCATTTAAAGGACCACCACCGTGGCCTTTCGCATTGGAGGCATCCCGTGGAACCCGGAGGACTGTTACTACTGTTGTCGATGGTCTTGACGGGCTTCGCGGCCGTCATCTCCCTCCAGCGGCTCCTCCGTATCCAGATCAAGCCCCTGGTCCCGAGACTGCTGTCCGTCATGGCGGCCGTCGTCTCCATCGGGACCATGTCCTTCCTCTTCTACATATTCCTCACCACGGACCTCTCCTACGAGATCGTGTGGGCCTACTCCTCAGAGGACATGCCCACCACGTACAAGCTGTCTGGCTCATGGGCCGGTCAGGCGGGTTCGATGGTGCTCTGGTCTTCGATGCTCCTCATCTTCTGGATGGTCGAGGAGCTCCGATGGTGGCGCCGCGAACGGCTCGGGCTCGTACCGGAGGATGAGCAGGTCGAGGAGGATATCAAGGAGCGGAAGGGCCGGAAGGGGCGTTCGCGGCAGTCGCGCAAGACCCTCTCCGCCAAGATCGCGGCCCGGAAGGCCGAGCGGAGGGCGATCCCGCCCGAGGGATGGCTGACCATGGACCTGGTAAGGACCGTCGTCATGCTCGTGGCCCTCGTTCTGCTCCTCGCCACCATGGCCCTGGAGCCCTTCGCGGCCCGGACCACCGCCGTGCCACCGGGCGGCCACGGCCTCAACCCCGCCCTGCGGACGCCCCTCATGGCGATCCACCCGCCCATCATATTCATGGCGTACGCCATGATCACCATAGTCTTCGGGGCGGCCATGGCCTACGTCCTGCGCAGGGACGACCTGTGGTCGGACATCGCCAGACCCTGGACCCGCCTCGCCTGGTTCACCCTCACCCTTGGCATCGGCATCGGGGCCATGTGGGCCTACGTCACCCTCGGCTGGGGAGGTTACTGGGCATGGGACCCGGTGGAGACATCGTCCCTGCTTCCGTGGATCTCCCTTACAGCCCTGCTCCACGCCCTGGTCTCCCACCACCGGCGTCGGGACTACACATACCTGGCCCCCTTCCTGGCGGGCATGTCCATGTTCCTGGTCCTCTTCGCCACCTTCGTGACCCGCTCGGGAGTATGGGTCAGCGTCCACTCGTACGCCGGTGCGTCCACCGGGAACGCCATCGAGAGGGTGGCCGAGGTATTGACGGAATCCGTCTCGCTCAGATATCTCTACTACTGCATGTGGGTCGTGCTGATAGCCACCATTGCCTCCGTCATGTATCGGTTCATGAAGGCCGACGATGACTCGGCCATGCTTCCAAAGAGAGGGGAGGACGAGCCCTTCCTGGAATGGTTGGCCCGATGGCGGGTCAGCATGTTCGCCACCATCTTCCTGCTAGCGGTCGCGAGGGTCCTCATCCTGATGATGCTCGTCGGGTCCGCCGGTGGAACGGTCTCCCCTGGAGAGTACGATGCCCGCGTAGGCGTTTTCGCCGTGCCCCTCATGGCCTTCCTGGTCATGTGCATGGCTGCCCGATACCTGGAAAGGAGGAAGGCCATAATCGCCACCGGTCTGGCACTCCTGGCAGGGGTCCTGCTGTGGGCATTGAACCCCGGTGACCTGGACCCGGGGCTCGCTTGGCTCGGAGCGACCATGGGCGTGTTCGGCATGGTCATCGTCCTGGGACAGGCCGGGTCCGTGGTACGCCGAAGCGGTCGGGACCTCAAGGTGCTGGCGAGGAGGTCGGGCTCCATCATCCTCCACCTGGGCCTCGCCATGATGTTCATGGCGTACTGCCTGTCCAACGTGCCCACTCTCCCCCAGACGGAGGGAACGACCTGGGCCCATGACGATCCCGTCGAGCACGGGGAGTACGAGATCATTATCGAGGACCGGAGCTGGATACGGGACACCGGCGTCACGGAACGCAACGAGTACTGGGACACCTTCGACGGCAGGGTGGTCGTGAAGAGGGACGGCAACGAGAAGGACTCGGGCAGGATCAAGGTCATCTCCAGCTGGAAGAACCGGGAGTACGGCACCCTGACGTGGCAAGAGGACGGGAAGACCAGGACCATGAACGGAGAGATCGTCGCATCGGAGATCCAGCCCGATCACATACCGATCCGGTTCCAGAGCTTCCGGGATGCCAACCGGACGGTCGTGGTGGACCTCCTGGCGCCCACCACGGAACTGTCGGTCTGGCCAGCCCTGTGGGAGGATTCGGACATCCTCGAGGGTCAGTTCATCAGGCTCAAGAACGAAAGCGAGTTCATGGAGGGCTTCCTGCGGTCCGTGGACGGCCCCCGGGGGAACGTCACCATCTACTACGAGGGCGAGGAGACCGTCATCCCAGGGCCACAGATCGAGAGGCTCTACAGGCGGGTCTACGTGAG
>JAUVRF010000606.1 GCA_030597775.1 Methanobacteriota archaeon
GACCTATCCAACGTCTCTCTGAGCTACCTAAGCATCGGCAATACCCACAGCTACCTGGATAACGGTGGGTTCGAGCCGTCGGTCAAGATCGACGGGTTGGACTGCGATGCACTCGAGATCTACGCGGACGCCAAGGTAGAGCTATCCAACATCACCTCCCAATTACGGACCTGGTCCACGGTCTTCGGGAACGAAATGAACATACGGGATTGCGGATTCTTCGGAAAAGGGGTCAGGATCAGCACGGGCAGTGCCAACATCTCGATCACCGGCTGCGAGGTGGCCACCAACCAGGGAAGAGGGATCAAGATAGAAATCGATGGAACCGGGAGACTGGATGTCGCCAACTGCTCCTTCGACAGCTCCTACCTGACGGTGTTCCGCTCCTCCGACGACTACGATCTGGAGCTGGACCTCAATATCCAGGACAACGAGTTCATCGGCGACGGCGCCTTCCTGTACGTCGGATACAACCTGCTGGAGATGGATTCGTACGACATCGATCCCGACTACGTCCTGCCCATCGATGGTGTCATCCGAGACAACACCTTCAGGGGAGAGGGTTCGGGAGTCGTGCTTTGGCACGGGCTGTACGAGAGACTATTCCAGGAGAACAAGGTCATCGGCAATGCGAGACTGCATGCCTACTACGTTCTGACCTTCCGGGTGATGGACACCCAGGGAACGCCCCCACGGCCCGAGTTCTGGATGATCCCCTCCGAGACCGTTACCCCCTCGACACTCTTCGACGACCTACGTTACCTGATATTGGAGGGCGAGATGATGCTGGACGTGACCGACGACCCCTCGTTGGAATCCGCCCCACCCGATGTTGGTGTCATCCTCCTTTCCAGTTACATGCCTTCGTCCGTTGTCGGCGGCTTTGCACCAATATACCCCCTGGAGGATGCCGGCGAGCTCATGCTGTACGGCTTTGGGGAGGACATGGGGGAGTACCTGCTGGACCACGTCGACGACTGGCCCAACTCTGATTGAGGGCCGTACCATTTGGAAACCCTTATGTATCGACCCGGTCCTATCAAAATCGGGCGATCGGGGGATCTCCTTGTCGGGCAACGACGGTCTAGATGATCCGAATGAAGCGCACCTTACAGAGCGAAGGCGAGCCGGGATGCCGCCTCCCACCTTCCGTGCCGTCGTCGCCATCGTCGTAGTCCTCCTCCTCATCAACGTCTACGCCCTCACCCTGCTGGTGGATTTTCCCGGCGGAGAGACCGATAATGATGACGATGGGGACGATGAACCGGAGGTTATCCATCCGTGGGATCGTGTGATAGAGCCCGTGGAGATCTGGGACGAAGTCGTCTGGGAGGGCGTGGAGGGCCGCCTTGAGACGCCAGTGCGGGTCATGGACGGGGGGCGCCTCACCCTCGAGGACTGCGATATAGATCTCATGTACGAGGACATGCTCTGGTTCAATGGCTCGTACTTCGAAGTGGAGCCGGGGGGTACCTTGGAGTTTGTCGACTCGACCATCGAGGTGGTGAACGGCGGACTGGATCCGAACATCCTCGTCGGGCCCCGCAACAGTCAATACTTCATCCCCACTATTTCCAGGGTGGTCAACCTGGCAGCGACCTCCGAACCTCTTCTGAGCTTCGATC
>JAUVRF010000492.1 GCA_030597775.1 Methanobacteriota archaeon
AACCACCAGTGCAGTGCCGATAACCCTCATCGAAGGTTTATAATATGTTCCCTTCAGGGACCCTAGGGCCCACCGCGAAAGGTATATTATCGTGCCCCTCCCATTTGAGAAAGGATGTCCGAGGGGGGACCCAAGACCGCAGTCGTGCTGCTCTCCGGAGGGCTGGACTCCTCCGTCACGATGGCCATGGCCATCGACGATGGATACACCGTCCACGCCCTCACCATCGATTACGGCCCGCGACACCAGCGGGAGCTGGAAGCGGCCCGGTCGATGGCCAGACACCACGGCGTGGAGCCCAAGGTGGCCAGGGTCGACCTGTCCGCCTTCGGAGGCTCCGCCCTCACAGACGCATCCATCGGCATCCCCTCCGATACCCCCGAGGACGACATCGGCGACGCAATACCCCCGACGTACGTCCCAGGTCGTAACACGGTGTTCCTGAGCATGGCCCTGGCATGGGCCGAGGCCATGGATGCCGATGCGGTCTTCATCGGCGCCAACTCGGTGGACTACTCCGGCTATCCCGACTGCAGACCCGAGTACATGGACGCGATGCAGCGCGCGGTGGACCTGGGTACCAAGCGGGGTGTGGAGGGCCGTCCGATCGCCATCATGGCACCGATCCTCGCATGGACCAAGGCGGACATCGTGCGCAAGGGCATCGAGCTGGGAGTACCCTTCGACCTCACGTGGTCATGCTACCAGGGACGACCCCTGGCCTGCGGTCGATGCGATAGCTGCCAGCTCCGCCTTCGGGGCTTCGCCGAGGCGGGCGCGGTCGACCCGGTCGGGTACGAGGAGGTCGAGGCCTGATGGAGATATCCGAGATCTTCCTGTCGATACAGGGCGAGGGTGTGGACATCGGTCTTCCCACCGTTTTCGTCCGAACGGCCAAGTGCAACCTCCAGTGCGGCTGGGGCGACACCAAGTACTCCTGGGAGCCCGGGAATGAGAGGACCACGGAATCCATACTGGAGGAGATCCTGTCGTACGGGATGGACCGGGTGTGCATCTCCGGGGGCGAACCGATGCTCCAGGCGGAGGAGGTGACGAAGCTCGTCTCCATGCTGGAGGCCAAGGAGGTCGAGGTGACGATCGAGACCAATGGCTCGATCGACCTGGACGACATCACCCGGGGAGAACTCACCAGGTTCTGCATGGACCTCAAGTGCCCATCCTCCGGAATGCAGGACAGGAACCTCTTCACCAACCTCACCAAGCTCAGGTCCAACGATGTCCTCAAGTTCGTCATCGCCCACCAGGAGGACTACATCTTCGCCCGGAAGATGCTGGAACGGAACGCGCCGAATTGCATGGTGGTCTTCCAGCCCGTGGGAGGCCTTGACCTGCGTGACCTGGCGGAGCGGGTGCTGGAGGACCGTCTCGACGTGAGGGTGCTGTTGCAGCTCCACAGGTACATATGGGGCGACCAGAGGGGTGTTTGATAGAAATGCCGAACATAATGTCCGAGCCCGTGAAGGTGGTCCTAGCGACCATCTACGACGTGGTCATCGACCTTGGCGAGGAGACCAAGGACCCCGCAGGGTTCCATCATCGGTTCTTCGGGGAGATGACGCGTGTGGAGCTGGCGATGCTCAAGAAGAAGGCGGACGTGGCACTACCCGTCTACCATCACCCCCTGCCGGCCATGAAGACCTACCGCAGCTTGATGTGCGGGGCCAGCATATACGACGGTCTGGGTGATGCAAAGCTTCGCCTCAGGGACTACGACACCTTCGAGATCCGGTACTGGCACTGCCCTTATGCCAGTATATGCATGGAACGGACGCCCAAGATCTGCCTCCGCACCCACGCGCTGTCGGAGGCAGCCGACCTGATGAGCCCCACCACCTTCAACGAGATCGAGGACCTGCGCTTCGTGGAGGAGGGGAACTGCATCGTGTTCGTCCGGGTGCACTTCACAGGGGACCTCAGGGAGATCGATACCGAGGACAGGGTCATCAACGAACGGTCGTGCCTCCACCTCACCAGGGAGGAGGCGGAGACCTTCATGCTCCGCACCCTGATGGTGGGCACCGAGTACGCCTGCAACCACCTGCCCGAGGTGAACGTGCGTCAAGCCCTTCGCCAATTGGCGGAGGGGATCGAGGCGGCAGGTCTGGACGACAGGTACTTTCGCGAGTACCCGTTCTTGAAGAGAGGCCTCAAGCACTGGAGCAAGGGCAAGAACGCCTTCACCCGGCATG
>JAUVRF010000436.1 GCA_030597775.1 Methanobacteriota archaeon
AATGGGCCTCCTCGGACTCGTCATCCAGCTCCACAGCGGCGGCGAAGGATTCCTCGGCCCCCCCGCTATCACCTTCATTGTAGAGGTTGGAGCCCTTGGTTATCAACCTCTTGACCTTAGGCCCAACCATTATCCTGTGCAGGCGACCCATGGTACCCAGCATGCGATGCGCCCATTTCTATTTTTTCGTTTCGTCCTCGAAGGGTCCGCCAGGGATGTCGCCTGGGATGCCGCCTGGGATGCCACCTGGGGGCAAATCCTTATACTCGCTTGTGAATCGATGCCGTCGTGAAGACACCTTCCGAGGATGGCAGGCTCAAGGCCGAGATGATCTCCATGGGCCGGGTCAGGGTACCACGGGAGGTGCTGTCCGGATACCGGCTGTCACGTAGCACGGCTGGCCCTGGTGCCGGGTCCACCTCCCTCGCCCTCGCCTGGGACGGAGCCGACGGACGCGAGCACAACATCAAGCTCGCCGTGGCAGCCGAGAGCGAGGCCGATGTCCCGATAGTCATGGTCCGGACCGACGATGGTGGCCTCGAGCTGAGGAGAGCCGATGGAACGCTGCTGGTGGCCGATGCACGGCTGCTGCCCATCGTCATGCACGCCCCGGGCCAGGCGTTCATCAACCTGGATGGGGAATGCGTTCACGCGTGCGCCTTCTGCACCACCCATCTCATGGACCCGAAGAGGAAGAACCTGCGCGATCCCCAGCGGTGGATCGAGCTTATCGTCGAGTCCCACGGCCGACGTCCCTTCGATGCCCTATCCATCACCAGCGTTGCCGCCCCGGACCATGAGGCCATGATGCAGGATTACGAGGAGATAATCCAGGGCGTACTCCGGCACATCCCCGACATCAAGGTCGGTGTGGAACCCTACGTGGAAGGGGTCGAGGACATCCAGAGGCTCAAGGATGCGGGGGCATGCGAGATCAAGATAAACATCCAGAGCCCGGTCCCCGATATCCTGGAGCGCATCTGTCCCGGATGGTCATCGGAGGACCAGTATGGATTGCTGGAGGAGGCCGTGGGCGTGTTCGGAAAGGGCAGGGTGACCACCAACATCATCGTCGGTCTTGGGGAGTCGGATGAGGATGTGGCCCTCTGTCTGGAGCGCTTGACCGCCGTGGGGGTCGTGCCATCTGTGAGGGCGGTGCGTTTGAACGACCTCAACATCCCCGGCCTTCAGCGGGCATTGGGCCATCCTGTGGAGAAGGTCGACCCCGAGCGGCATCTACGCCTGGCAGGGATGTTGCACGAGTCGCTGGACCGCAACGGCCTTGACGCGGGCTCGATGGATACGATGTGCCACGCTTGCGGGTGCTGCGACCTTGAACCCGGTCAGGACATTTGAGGTCCCGTCTCATCCCCGCCATCGGGACCAGCACCTTCCCTTGCAAGTTGCTCGACCAGTTCAAGGTCCGAGAGACGGAACATCTCCCGTTTGTCATGGACCTTGCACACCATGTAACCGAGCATACCGAAGAACAGTCTTATCATGGCCCAGGTGTTGATCTTGCCTGCGATCATGTCCCGGAAGCTGTACCTGGCCCATAACCGACCATGTTTCAGGGTAAGCTGCTTCCGCCCGAACCCGTTCCAGAAGGCCTGTTTGAAGAACCCCGCGAAGGTGTCCCGGGCCATGGCGTAGATGATGGCACCATCCCGGTATGTGATGTTACCACCAGTGGCGACCGCCCTGAAGTTGAGATCGATGTCCTCAGCGGTCATGAACTGGGGGTCGAACCCCCGGATGGACTGGAACAATTCCCGCCGATATGCCAAGTTGCAGCTGGGGAACGTAACGTCGGAGCCAGATTTGGTGAGCTCGACCCGGTCCAGCTCTACGAAGGGGGCATAGCCCAACATGATGGTCTTTCCCGCCACCACGTCGGCCCCGTCCTCCTTGAAGGACATCCGGATCTCCCTTAGCCAATTTGGATTGGCTATACAGTCACCGTCCACGAAGGCCACGATCTCGCCCTTGGCCTTCTTGACCCCGTAGTTCCTGCCCACTCCCCTGGTCCCACCCTTCATATGGAGGAAGATGTTGTCGTGAAGTTCCGTGTACTCCTTGACTATCGCACAGGTCTCGTCCTCGGAGTAGGCATCGACGATGACCATCTCGAAGGGTCCTTCCTGGACCATTAGGCTGTCCAGTAGGTTTCCGATCCGCTTCTCCTCGTTCCGGATGGTAACAACGATTGAAATGAACATTGCGGTGGAACCGTACACCATTCGTTTTTATATGGTTTCTCCTAACGGTATCCCTGTGGAGAATCCCGCGCGGGATGGCCGGTGCGGACTCGGTGGGCCTCATCGTCTACGTCGGCCCATGGCCGCCACGAACACGGCACCCAGGAAGGCCAGCATCGCCATCGCGACGGTTGGGCCGGGAATGCCCTCGTCGCCCAGCACCTGCTTGGTCTCCATGTGGATGTTGTTGTCCTCCACGCTCTCCAGCACTCGCCCGTTGGGCCGGTTGGGAGTGACGGGGTCGACCAC
>JAUVRF010000567.1 GCA_030597775.1 Methanobacteriota archaeon
CCGGGGCTTCAGGGCCGCCTCCCCCGCCACCAAGGACGGGGAGAGCGCCCGGGCCCGCGGCAGAGGCACTGGAGCCGGTGGCGTCGCCATCATGGAGGCCCAGAGATACATGGACGACGCCATGGACGCGTTGGGGGACAGGTTCGACCCCGCCATCCGGGACCATCTGGAGGCCATGGCCTCGGAGGTCATCAGGAGGAGGTCCTGAACGTGGGATCCGAGCCTGAGCCGGGCTCATATCTACCAAGGACTGCAAAGGGACCAGACGGCGAGAGGGGAACGCCCGAGGACCGCCAGATCGTCGTTGTAGGTGCGGGGCCCGCCGGCTCTACGGCCGCCCGCTACGCCGCCGAGGCGGGCGCGGATGTCGTACTCATCGACCGTCGCACCATCATTGGAAGGCCGGTGCAGTGCGCGGGCTACCTCCCCACACAGGGGGAGCTGGCCGAGATATTGCCCGACGTGCCTGACCAGGACGATCTCTATCATATCGACGACTCCTTCGTGCTGGCGCGCACCTACGAATCGGTGATGGTCTCCCCAAAGGGCCGGAAGAAGACCCTGAGGTTCGATGGAATGACCATCGACCGGGGTGAGTGGGACCCCCACCTGGTGGACCTCGCCGTGAAGGCTGGAGCGGAGTTCCGCCCCTCCACGCAGGCCATCGGCCTCGAGCAGGGAGTGCTCCGGACGGACCGAGGCGACCTGCTCCCGGGGGTCGTGATCGCGGCCGACGGGCCCCACTCCCGGATCCGCGGATCGGTGGGCCTTCCCGATCCGAAGCTCATCGCACCCGCCCTCAACTCCCCTTCCAAGATGCTCCATTCAGGGAAGGTCGAGATGCACTTCGCCACCGAGGCGCCGGGGGCGTACGGATGGGTCATCCCGGCCGGCCAGGGGATGGCCCACGTGGGTCTTGGAGCCGACCCGAGACGCAAGGTGGGGGACCTCAAGGCGAACCTGGAATCCTTCGCGGCCAGGGTCGGCGCGGAGCTGGGCCCGATCACGGGGGGTTTCGTCCCGTCCGCGGGCCCGGTCAAGAGGACCGTGTCCGGCAACGTCATTCTGGTGGGCGACGCCGCAGGCCACGTCATGGCCTCCAACGGGGGAGGGGTCCCGATAGCCCTTGCCACCGGAAGAGCGGCCGGTCAGGTGGCCGCCAGGACGGTAAGGGGGAATGGCGACCTCTCGGACTACCATCGTCGGTGGAGGGCAGAGGTCGGGGACGTGCTCGCCACATCGGCAAGGTTCCGGTGGGCGGCCGGTCAACCCATATGGTCGCCCCTCGCGATGGACATGGCGATGTGGGCCTTCCCCAAGGCCCAGATGCTCCGGGCACTCAAGTGCCAGAGGATATTCTGGATCTACTGATGGCGGTCGGCCCCGGGGCCCTACCCCCGGTCGAGGGGGCCATTTAAATAAGCTGACCTTAAAAAATATATATGCCGTCACTCATTGTTGGGCCATAAGGGGTTTGTGCATTTTCTAAAAGAGGGCTACAGTCCTAGTAACGTTAGTAATCATCAGCCTTGTCCTTCCGGCGGCGTACGGCGGCGTGTGTTCCAACAATCCGTTGGCGGTCTTCCTCACGGTGCCCGCCCGGGAATACGACATAGGATCCGAGGTGACCGTCGGCATATGGGTCTACAAGGAGGGCGTTCCCTACGACGCACCCCTGGTGATATTCGAAGTGGGCCGGTATAACAATGCAAGATCTGTGAACGTCAGCCACGTGGGCATGGGTGAGTTCGAGTCGACATTCACCATCGAGGAGGATGACCTGGGGTCCAGCTCGTCGGTCTACCTACATGCCG
>JAUVRF010000112.1 GCA_030597775.1 Methanobacteriota archaeon
GTAGAGTGAGGGCATAGCGCGCCCCTACCGCCGCTTGATGAAAACGCCAGATGCACTGGCCACCACCACTCTGGTTGCCATGTCCAGGAACAGCCCGTTCTGTACAACTCCTATCACATTGTTGATCTCCATCTCGAGGTCATGGGGGCGGGGGATCCTCTCGAAGCGGCAGTCGTAGATGTGATTGCCATTGTCAGAGACGAAGGGGCTACCGTCATCGTCCATCCTGAGGGCCGGAGCGCATCCCAGGTCCGCCAGGGCGGAATGGAGCCGCTTGTGGCCCATCTGGAACACCTCCACGGGCAGTGGCGACCTGGTTCCCAGGACCTCTACCATCTTCGAGCTGTCGACGATGATCACCAGCTCCCGGGTGTGGGCGGCGACGATCTTCTCGCGCACCAGGGCACCTCCCAGGCCCTTGATGAGGTTGAGATGGGGGTCCACCTCGTCAGCGCCGTCTATGGTGATGTCCAGCCGTCCCAGCTCGTCCAGGTCCCCCAGGGGGATGCCGACCTCCAGGGACGTCCTCTCGGTACGGACCGAGGTGGGGACGCCCACGATGTCCAATCCCTCCTCCTGCACCCTCCTTCCGAGGGCCAGTAGCGTGTAGTGGACCGTGCTCCCGGTGCCGAGGCCAACCTTCATTCCATCGGTCACGAGCTCGGCCGCCCGCTCCCCTGCCTGTTGCTTTAGGTCTTCCATTCCGGTTCCCCCCGGTATCGTTCGATGATGCTGTCGAGGCTCAACTCTCCTCATCGAGCTCGACTATGATCTCCTCTTCCTCCTCCTCTTCCTCGTCACCCTCGGTCCGCTTGGGCTTCTCGTCCAGCTCCAGCTCGGCACCCAGGGCGATCTCGGGGGTCACCGTCTCCCAACCGGTTCCCGTCCCCTCGGCGTCCACAACGACGTCGGGGACACGGCCTTCCCTGTCATGGCGGTCCGCCTCCGCCTCCTTGGCCTCCAGCAGCGCCAGCTCGACCTGGAGGTCGTCAGAATGGAGCTGCATCCCCGGGGCCGAGGGTTCGGCGGGTCGGTCACGGTGGTCATCGATCACACCCTCCGAGAGGGGTCTGGGAGTGTGGGCGGACACCTCGAGGTCGGACGGTTCCTCGCCCTCCACCAGGTCGATCTCGGAGAGCTCGAACTTCTGGGCCTCCTTGGCCCGTTCCTTCTCCTCCAGCTTCCGCTTCAAGAGCTCCTGGACCTCCTGATGGATCCGGCTGTCGGCTCGCTTGGCCTTCCTCTCGGGGGTGTAGCTGAGCAGGTCCTCGGCGTCCTCGACGGCCCTGGCAGCACGGGCGGCCTCGGCAGCCTCCTCCGTGGCCTCCTCCTCCTCCTCGCCCTCGGCGCACTCCTCCTCGGGCTCGGGCTTGTGGCTGAAGGAATCCCTGACATCCGGCGTCAGGAGCCTGTTCAGGGCGTCGGTGTCCAGCTCACGCTCCTGGGTGGCGGCCGCGTCGGGGGTGAACCGGTGCCATTTGGCCCAACCGGTCCCCGCCGCCAAGGCCCACTCCTCGGGTTGGAGCATGGACAGGCGTCCCCAGGCGCTGGGCTCCATGCCCTGGTCCTTGAGGACCTGTTCGATCGGTATCTCCTCCTCGTCGAACTTGGCCTTTTCCAGGAGAATGGCACCGAACCGGGGCATTCCCGGCGGGTCGGTGAAGGACGCGGGTTCCAGGACAGCTAGGAGGCCCGTGCCCTTGGAGGCCTCGAGCACCCTGGTGGTCAATCTCTGGGCGAAGGGGCGGGTCTTGATGAACGCCGCCGGGCTCTCCACCTCCGGGACCACGACCAGAAGACGCGAGTCGGTACCGTGGAGGCGGCACCATGCGAAGACCTCTAGCATGAGGGCGGTGATCACGGACTTGCGATCGGCCACCGATGTCATGTGGGACAGGAGCACCAGGTCCATGTGGTGGCGGTCCGGGTCCCCTGGGGTGTCCGAGCACGTGATCGGCGTCTCCAGCAGACGCCGCAGGTCCACTGGAGCCCCGTATGACAGGGCTGCATTGCGCAGGTCCTCCGCCAGGTCCGTAAGGTCCGCCAGCAGGGTCTGGGCCACCTCCGGAGTGAGGGGAGGATCGCCCTGGGAAAGTGCCTCCCCGATCGATCCCACCAATCCCTGGACGGTGAGGATCGAGGGGATGTTGGCCTTGGTGTCATCAAGCAGATTCAAGAAGTAGGTCGACACCCTGTCATGGTCGGGCGTTCCCGGTCCCATTCCCGCCAGGGTCGCCAGGAGCTGAGGGAACCAGGCCCTCAATCGCTTCCAGGGTTCGGTGTGGGGCGGGTTGGAAAGGCCCGACAGGGGTTTGAAGGCCACCGGGAACCCAACTGGGGACGATGGCGTGAGGAGGCGCAGGTCCGCCTCGCCCAATGCACCACGTTCCGCCCTCTCGACCATCAGTGCCGACAGCTGGCCGTGAAGGTCCACGACCACCGTTCCAGCACCCAGGCTGGCTGCCCACTTGGTAATGTCCGCGACCACGGTTGCGGACGAGGAGTTGCCTCCCATGACGCATATGTGTCCACCGATGACCCCTGGGGCGACATGGGCGGGTTTTGGAGAACCCTCCCCCAGCAGGAGTGACGGTACCTTTCCCTCGGTCATGTGGAGAGAAGGGGGAAGTTCCCTAAAAAAGGTTCCCGCATGGCTCTCAACCCCTCGACAAGCCTTATCTCACTAGAGGGCCCTTTCCGGCTACCATGGTGGTGGAGTGGCCCAGGTCGGCAGGTGACGCCCCTCCCGAGGGCACCACCCACCTCGTCGGCGTGGACGAGGCTGGTCGGGGCCCTGTCATAGGCCCCCTGGTGGTGGCCGCCATGGCCGTACCAGCGGACGGGGGCGAGGCGCGCCTCAGGGAGATGGGCGTCCGTGATTCTAAGAAGCTCCAGCCCGCCAGGAGGGAGAGCCTCGCCAAGGACCTCGTGAACTACCCTAGCCAGGTGATAGAGGTACCGGCGTCCGACATCGATGCCCTGCGGTCCACGGCCTCCCTCAACGTGATTGAGGGCCGCATCTTCGCATCGGCCGCCCTGGGCGTGATCGCCCAGCTCGGAGGGACGGCCAGGGTCGCCGTGTACCTGGATGCTGCCGACACATCCGAGGCCACCTTCGAACGTTACTTCCGAGGGGCGATCGCCGGCACTCCGGGGGAGGCATCGGTCGTGGCCGTCGTAAGCCGGCACGAGGCGGACGACATCTTCCCCGTCGTATCCGCCGCCTCTGTACTGGCAAAGACCCGGAGGGAGGAGGCGGTGGCCCGCATCAAAGAGGAGCTGGGAGAGGACTTCGGGTCCGGTTATCCGGCGGACGGGAGGACCATAACCTTCTTGGAAAAATGGATAACTGAGAAGGGCGTACTGCCACCCCACACAAGGGAGTCATGGCGTACCGCCCAGAGGCTCGTGGACAGGCATGGTGCCTCGGTCCGCCGTCTCGATGACTTCTGAGCAGAAGGAGGAAGCGTGTCATGGTGAGAGAGCTGCTCGAGCAGACCGTTGAGAGGTTCAACGAGAAGTCGAGGACCGATGAGAAGTTCCGGAGGGAGCTCAAAGGCATCCGGAGGACCGTCCAGCTGGAGCTCGATGACGGTCGGGCCTACCACTTCAACCTGAGGGACACCCTGATCGACGGTGTCCACGACGGCAAGAAGGATGGAGCGGAGATCCGGATCATCACCGACGCGGACACCTTCCGGGACATAGTCAACGGCGAGATGTCGCCCATGAGGGCGTACGCCACGAAGAAGATCAAGTTCAAGGCCTCGCTCCAGGACATGCTGATGATGCGCAAGTTCTTCTAGGAGGGCCCCAGGGTGAAGGTGACCGTACGCTACTTCGCCGCCCACAAGGAGGCAACGGGTGTTACGGACGAGGTCCTCGACGTGCCGGGTGGCACGTCCGTCGCGGAACTGATGGAGGAGCTGATGCGCCGCCACCCCGACCTTGTGGACCTGCGGCGCGACACTGTGATCTCGGTGAACAAGGGCATCGGGACCGGTGACATCGACCTCCAGGAGGGCGATGACGTGGCCCTGTTCCCACCCATAAGCGGCGGTTAGCCCCCTTCCATCCTCTGCTCGGCCCGGGCCCGCCTGCGCTTCCACCATACCTTGAGGACGATGGCCTCGACCACTATGATTACCGCGGTTATGGCCAGCATGTATGGCAGGGACGATGGCGTGGTGTTCATGGGCTGAGGCTTCGGAGGCGTCATGGTGATGTCATAGGTCATGGTCGTGATCTGGCCGTAACGGTCCTCGACGACGATGACCAGACGATTGGTCCCCTCGTTTAGCAGGAAGTTCTTCTGGAAGAACCCCTCCCTGTCCACCGAGATCGGCGCACCATTGACAGAGAGCGTCACGTTGGGCTCGGTGCGGCCTCTCAACGTCAACCGCACCTCCTCGGTGGTGTCGGGTGGGACGGGTAGATCGATGACAGGTGGTGTCCTGTCCACATCGACCATGATGGGGCCGAACTCCTGGAAGTTGCCCGCCTCGTCCTGGACGTAGACCATGATGGCGTTCATCCCTTTCGAGAGATTGTACTCTAAGGACCCCTCCCTTCCATCCAGCTGGAGGGACTGCCCGTCGACCTCAAGGTATGCGCCCTCCTCGGTGCTCACGGATATCGTGACCGATGCCTGACTCGTGCGAAGGACACCTTCTCCCGTGTATCTCGTCGCATCCTCTCCGTCCACGAGGACAACCATCGTTGGTGGGACCGAGTCCAGGAGGCAGACGACCTCCACCTCATTGGTGTTCCCCGCCAGGTCCACGGCGCGGATCATGTAGCGCTTGGCCCCCTGTTGGAGCGAGACGCCGTTGGCGAAGGTGCCATCCTCCTCCACGGTGATCGATACCGAGTTTATGAACACCGCGGCCCCAAACTCTGCAAGGCCCCTGATGAGCTCTCCTGTCTGAGATGTGGGGTATGGCGAATTGGGCGGATACGTCACCAAGAGATTCGGAGCGATCGTGTCCAGATAGACCATGATCGTGACGTTGTTGTGGTTACCTGCCAGGCTGGTGACGTTGATCCGCACCAGGTTCGGCCCCTCCGAGAGGTACACAAGTATCCGGAAGAACCCGTCATCGGCCACCTGGATCCTGCCCTGGGCCTCGACCGTGGCGTTCAGCTCCGTCTGGCCCACCACGAAGGTCATGATGGAGTTGACCCATGACCCGTTCAAGGGCTCGTCGATGAAGATGTATGGTGCAGCGGTGCTGTAGTGGACCAGCACCTGCTTGGCGACCCGGTTGCCCACGTTGTCGTAGGCCCGCAATATCACGGTCTGGTAACCCAAATTGAGATCCAGATGGGCCGAGAACCTACCGGTGTCAGGGTCGATCGGCACCCTCGAGTACTCTCCCGACATGTTCGCGAACTCCATGAAGGCAAGCCCGCTCTGGAGATCGAATGCCGTGCCGGTGAGGTTGAGCTCGGTCACGTTCGTGGAGACGGACCACCCCTGGTCCACATCCAGGTGGGGTGGTGTCAGGTCGACGACCGGGATGTCCACGAGGAGCGGTGACGTCACCTCAATCACAGGTATTATTGATCTGATCCCCGACACGTTGACACTGAAAATGAGGGGCAGGAAATTGAAATCGGTCTCGTCTCCGTAGGCCACCTCGGTCAGTATGACCTTCGAGGCCTGCCGGACATATCCATCAGGACCCGTCGTACCTTTGGATACGTTACCGACCAGATTCACGACGGTGACGACCGTCCCGCCGATCGGCATCTGGTTCTGCCAGTGCAAATGTGCCTGCCATGACCAGAAGATTGTCAGACGGGAGTCATCGGTGCCATAGGTCAAATCGATGGCTCCATTGTCAATCAGGTCCTCGATATCGTAAAGGAAGTCGTAGGAGTGGACAATACCCTCCTCAATCACGAGCCACGGTGAAGCCCAGGGACCACCCATATCCACCCCGACCATCGTGCACCTTCTCATGATGGACCTCTCGTCTGCCCAACCGGAGGTTATGGTGATGGAGGGATCGTCAAGAGGAGACCCGACGAACAGTTCACAGTCCACCAGCTCCGTCCTTCCCAGGGTCCACCTCCCGAGGGGTAAGGTGGTGTTGGTTGCCAGCAATTCCTGAAGATCGACCGGGAACGATAGGTTCAGAACGGACACCTGGCTCAGCTCGACAGTGGCTGATCGCCCGTGGATTCCGACAGGAGCCCAGTCATGAGGCGAGGTGCTCTCCGGTGGTATCTCGATGGAACCTCTGTCCATCCTCAGGGCCGCACCTGGTCCGAGCACCACGGTCAGCGGGTCGGCCTCATGACTCCACATGGTGAGATTCCGGATGTCATCAA
>JAUVRF010000514.1 GCA_030597775.1 Methanobacteriota archaeon
ATATGGGAGGCAGCATGTTTTCGTCGGTGCCAGCCGAGGCTCCCACGGCGGCAAGGGTCCTGTTGACCGCACCCCCGTCGCGCTTCGCACGCAGGTCCCCGAGGCACTCCAGCTGGGTGTCCCGGACAGAGGTGTCGACCCTCAGTATGTCCGCGAAGGGCTCCTCCTCCATGATGTGGTCGTTGACCCCCACGACAATGGTGTCCCCCGACTCCATCGACTTCTGGAAGCGGTACGCCGACTCGTGGATCAGCCTCTGTGGCCAGCCCCTCTCGATGGCGGCGACCATGCCGCCCATGCGGTCCACCTCGTTGATGATGTCCTCGGCCTCGGCCTCGATGCGGTCGGTCATCGACTCTATGTAGTAGCTTCCGCCCAGGGGGTCGATGGTGTTGGTCACGCCCGACTCGTGGGCGATGATCTGCTGGGTCCGCAGCGCGATGCGCACCGCCTTCTCTGTGGGAAGCGACAGGGCCTCGTCGTACGAGTTCGTGTGCAGGGACTGGGTACCCCCCAGGACGGCCGCGAGGGCCTGCATCGTGACGCGGACTATGTTCGCCTCTGGCTGCTGGGCGGTGAGGGTCACCCCGTCGGTCTGGGTATGGAACCTGAGCATCAGGCTCTTGGGCTTGCGGGCCCCGAAGCGGTCGTGCATGATGCGGGCCCATAGCCTGCGGGCGGCCCTGAACTTGGCAACCTCCTCAAGCAGGTCGTTGTGGGCTCCGAAGAAGAAGGCGAGACGAGGGGCGAACACATCCACCTCGAGCCCCGCCTGGATCGCCGCCTCCACGTAGGCTATGCCATCCGCCAGGGTGAGGCCCACCTCCTGGCCCGCAGTGGAGCCCGCCTCCCGGATGTGGTATCCCGAGATGGAGATGGTGTTCCAGCGGGGCGTGTTCTCCGAGCACCACGCGAAGGTGTCGGTGATCAGGCGCATGCTGGGCCCCGGGGGGAATATGTAGGTGCCCCGGGCGGTGTACTCCTTGAGGATGTCGTTCTGGATCGTGCCCCGGAGGGCGGTGGACGCCACGCCCTGGCGCCGGGCCACCGCCACGTACATCGAAAGCAGGATGGCGGCCGTGGAGTTGATCGTCATCGAGGTGGAGACCTTGTCCAGCGGGATGCCGCCGAACAGGGTGGCCATGTCCTCCACCGAGTCGATGGCCACACCGACCTTGCCGACCTCGCCCTCGGCCATGGGATGGTCCGAGTCGAAGCCGATCTGGGTGGGCAGGTCGAACGCTACGGAAAGGCCGGTCTGTCCCTGCTCCAGCAGGTACTTGTACCGGCGGTTGGACTCGGCAGCGGTGGCGAAACCGGCGTACTGGCGCATGGTCCAGAGACGCCCGCGGTACATGGTGGGCTGCACACCCCTGGTGTAGGGATACTCCCCGGGGAGGCCAAGCCGCTCCACGGGGTCCCAATCCTCGAGGTGGGCGGGGGTCAGGAGGCGGGGCACCTCCTCGAAGGAACCGGTGAGGAAGGGTTCGCAGCGCTCGGGATTGGCCTCGCAGACGGGGGAGAGGCGTTCCCGCTCCCACCACACCTGGGCCTCCCTGAGCCTCCTCGGGTCCTCCTCGCCGTCCATCTCGTGTCACCTCAGAATATGGGGGGGTCGCGGTACTCGCCGAACACCTCGCGGAGCACCAGGGCGGTCTCACCCAGGGTGGCCTCGGCCTGGACCGCATCCATTATGTATGGCATGGTGTTCTCGTCGCCCTCGGCGGCCTTCCGCAGGGCGTCAAGCGCCTTCTCCCACTTGCCGTGGTCCCTCTCGCTCCGGATGCGTTTGAGCCGGGCGAACTGTCGGGCCTCGCCCTCGGGGTCCATCCGCAGGAGGGGTATGGGGTCGTGCTTGGTACCGTACTTGTTGAGGCCCACGATTATCCGTCTATGGTCGTCCGTCTCCCGCTGGTAGCGGTAGGCGGCGTCGGCTATCTCCCGGTGGTAGAAGCCCTTGGACAGGGCCCCCAGGACGCCGCCCATGGCATCGATGCGGTCGAAGTACTTCCGGGTCTCCTCCTCCATGTGGTCCGTCATCCACTCCACGAAGTAGCTGCCCGCCAGCGGGTCGATGG
>JAUVRF010000361.1 GCA_030597775.1 Methanobacteriota archaeon
ATCGACCTTGTGTACAGGATGGCCGACGGTCGTGTCAAGTACGACCTGGTGCTCAAGCCGGGGTCCGACCTCTCGGAGTTCAGGGTGCTGGTCTCGGGGCACGAGGCGATGGACATCGACCCTTCGGGGGACCTGGTCATCGGAACGGCCGCGGGTCCCCTGCGCGATGGTGGCCTCGTCGCCTTCTACGCCGATGACCCGGGCACTATGTTGGACTGTGCCTTCGACCTCCTTGGAGAGGATGCCTTCGCGTTCTCCCTGGGAGCCTACGACAGGTCCCGGACCGTGGTGATCGACCCGGTCATCTACTCGACCTTCGTGGGCGGTGCTGTGGGGGAACTTGAGGTCCCCACCGGGGGACCATTGCTGGACTCATCGGACAGACCCGTCGTCCTCGGTTTCTCGAACACCTCCGATTTCCCCACGACGCCAGGTGCGTTCGAGACCTCGGCCCCCGGGGGCGAGATGGACCTGTTCGTGTTCCGCTTGTCCGCAGATGGCAAGGACCTGGAGTGGTCCACCTACATCGGTGGGACGGGTTCTGATTTCCCCTACGACATGGCCATGGAACGGGAGGACAGGCCGGTCATCGCGGGTCGAACGAACTCCACGGACTTCCCGACGACAGCGAATGCCTACCGAACGACCCACTTGGGTCCGGACCAGGAGGGCTTCGTCCTTCGATTGCGTGCGGATGGTTCCGACCTCGATTTCGCCACATACATTGGTGGCAACGACACCGACGAGGTCACCGCCATCGTACTGGGAGGCGACCATTATTTCTTTGCGGGGAACACCAAGTCATATGATCTTCCTGTGACTCCTGGTGCGTACCATCAGAACCACTCGGGCGGGGTGTTCGATATCTTCCTGGGAAGCCTGCGGTCCGGCGGTCACCAACTTGAATGGCTTTCATACTTCGGAGGGACCCAGTGGGACATCGTCGCCGACATGGACATGGACCTCTGGGGCGACCTGGTCTTCGTCGGTCAGACCCGGTCAGAGGGATTGGCGACCAACGGCACGTTCCAGAACGCCACGAACGGCAGCTTCGATGCCTTCGTGGCAAGGATGCCCTGGCGCGGGGGCCATCTGGCCGCCTTCACCTACTTCGGAGGGTTCATGGAGGACATGGCCCAGTTCGTGGATGCCAGCGGGGCCTGGATACGCGTGGCTGGATTCACGCAGTCCGGGGACTTCCCCACGACCAACGGTTCATACCAGACCCTCCACGAGGGTTCCGCGGACGTCTTCGTCACCAGTTTCCCGTCCAACCTCACGAACATCAAGTACTCGACCCTGCTCGGTGGGACCGATTGGGATATCTGCGAGGGCTTCGCCATGGGGCTCGATTCCACCGTGTACATCACTGGAAGGACCCTCTCCGATGACCTCCCGATGCCCCAGGGCACCTACCAGGACCGCCGAGCGGGAAGCTACGACGCCTATGTGGCCCGGCTCTCATCCGACCTGTCCGAGCTCCTGTACTGTTCGTACCTGGGGGGGTCTGCCATGGACGTCGGCAGCGGCATCGTCGTCGACGACGGCGGGAACGCGACCATCGTGGGCGGCACGGACTCGACGGATTTCCCCACCACGGCCGGTTCCTACCAGCCGACCCACGGGGGCCGCGTGGACGCGTTCGTCACCAAGATGGACCTGTTCCTGGACCTTGAACCTCCCTTCTCCCGTCCGGGCATGGATGTGGCCATCGACCAGCACGAGACGGTCCTCCTGAACGGCAGCAACTCCACGGACAACGTGGGCATCGTCAACTGGACCTGGTCCTTCATCCAAAACTCCACCGAGGTGAGCCTGTACGGTCTCGAGGTCGAGTGGACCTTCGACCTTGCCGGTTACTACTACATCAACCTCACCGTCCGCGACGCCGTGGGCCTCTGGGACAAGAAGAGGGTGCTGGTCCTCGTCCGGGACATCGAGGCGCCGGTGGCGATCACACCCAATGACATGATCGGTCAGCAGCACTGGACCATCACCTTGGACGGAGGGGCCTCCCACGACAACATGGGCGTCTCCACGTACTCCTGGATATTCGAGTACAACCACACCGCCCAGACCCTGATGGGCAAGAAGGTGGACTTCACCTTCCGCCTGGCGGGGGTGTACACCGTAACCCTGGTCGTCACCGATGCCGCGGGGAACTGGGACTCTGCCAACTTCACCATCACGATCCTGGACACGACGGACCCCATCGCCGACGCGGGCCCGGACATCGAGGTGGGCCAGTACGAGGTCGTGGTGTTCAACGCCACGGCATCCCAGGATAACGTGGGCATCGTCAACTTCACCTGGCAGTTCATCTACGCCGGGGCGCCCATCTCGCTCTTCGGGAACATGACCACATTCGTCTTCGACCGGCCAGGGGTGTACGACGTCAACCTGATCATCGAGGACGCCGTGGCCAACCGGGGCTTCGACCGCCTCGTGGTGAGGGTCATAGACCTGACGCCGCCCGTGGCCGTGGCGGGGTTCGACACCACCATCGACCAGGGGGAGATCGTCAGCCTTGACGCCAGGTCGTCCTCGGACGACGTGGGCATCGTGACCTGGAGATGGAGTGTCACGTTCAAGGACGATACCACCACATTCTCCGGCCAGCTCAACGCCATCACCTTCAATGCAGCAGGTGTGCATACCATCGAGCTCAACGTGAGCGACGCCGCCGGCAACTGGGACACGGACTCCTTCAGGGTGACCGGCCGCGACGTCACGCCCCCCGATGCGGAGGCCGGGGAGAGCCAGGTGGTGGGCCAGGGCGACACCGTCCATTTCGACGGGAACGGCTCCCACGACAACGTGGGGATCATATCCTGGACGTGGACCTTCAAGGATGGCAACGACTCGATCATGTTGACCGGGCCCTCGCCGGAACACCCCTTCAAGGGTGTGGGCACCCTCCTCGTCACCCTCACCGTCCTGGACGGCTCCGGGCTCACCGC
>JAUVRF010000139.1 GCA_030597775.1 Methanobacteriota archaeon
AAGGGCGACATCCTGGTCACCGTCATGACCACCCCCGACATGGTCCCCGCAATGGTCCGCTCTGCGGGCATCGTCACCAACGAGGGCGGGATGACCTGCCACGCGGCCATCGTGAGCCGTGAGCTGGGCATTCCGTGCATCGTGGGCACCACCAACGCCACCGAGGTCCTCAAGGAGGGAATGACCGTGACCGTCGCGGGCAAGTTGGGTCAGGTATACGAGGGCAAGGTCATCTCCAAGACGAAGGCGGCGGCCGTCCCCGGCGCAGTCGCCATGGCACCTGCATCACCCACCACGGCCACCAAGATCTACCTGAACCTGGCCGTGCCAGAGAAGGCAGAGGAGTACTCCCAGCTTCCCGTGGACGGCATCGGCCTGCTGCGCCTGGAGTTCATATTCATAAACAGCGTCAAGGAGCACCCCCTGGACCTCATCAAGAAGGGCAAGGGACAGCAGCTCATCGACAAGCTGGCGGAGGGCATCGGCATTGTGTGCGACGCGATGTTCCCACGCCCCGTGATCGTGCGCCTGTCCGACTTCAAGACCAACGAGTACAGGGACATGCCTGGCGGCGAGGAGTACGAGCCCGAGGAGGAGAACCCGATGATCGGATGGCGCGGTTGCTCCCGATACATCTCCGACGATTATCGCGAGGCATTCCGACACGAGCTCCGTGCCTTTGCCAAGGTGCGCAACGAGATGGGCCTGATCAATGCCCATCCCATGCTGCCCTTCGTCCGCACCGAGTGGGAGATCCAGGAGATCATCACCATTATGGAGGAGGAGGGCCTCTCACGGGGTCCCGACCTCAAGCTCTACATGATGGCCGAGGTGCCCTGCAACATCTTCATGGCCGACATGTTCTCCAAGTACTGCGACGGTTTCTCCATCGGGTCCAACGACCTCACCCAGCTCATCATGGGCGCCGACCGTGACTCCCGTATCCTGGGCAAGATGGGCTACTTCGACGAGCGGAACCCCGCGGTGACCCGGGCCATCAGCCACCTCATCAAGGTGGCCCATGCCCACAACACCACGGTGGGCATCTGCGGCCAGGCCCCCTCGGTCTACCCCGAGTTCTCCGAGTTCCTGGTCCGCGAGGGCATCGACAGCATCTCGCTGAACCACGACACCGTGATCAAGACCAAGCAGATCATCGCGTCGGCGGAGCAGCGGGTCATGCTCGAGCGGCTCCAGAAGCTCGAGGCCAAGATGAGCGAGTTGGACGAGTACATCGGGTAGGGGACCTCCCCTACCCCGGTCCTTTCTTTTTCTCTTTTTATTCACGAGGGAGCGCGAGCCATGGCGATCTACCGGAAAATATCTATATCTACCCGATAAATCCCAGTGCGCCAGTTCAGAGGTGCCGGGGAGGGAATCTGATGGCGTATAGGCAATGTATCCACAAGCTACCGTTCAGTTCGAAGAAGGGCCGAGGCAGGAGCGGCCGGAACAGACCGATGACCCTCGTGATCATCGGGCTCATGATGCGCTCGTTGGTCCCCGTCCAACCTGGGATGGGTGCACCTGGTGACAAGATCACGCTGGGGTCACCGAACGGCGGCGAGGTCCTGGTCGGTGGACAACTGGTCCCCATCCCTTGGACAACCTCGGCAACCGGTGGCGTCATCCACGTATCCTACTCCATCGATGGAGGAACGGATTTCACTCTGATCACGACGGAGGACAACTCGGGGACCATCAAGCCCATCTTCAAGTGGCGCGTCCCCTTCAATACCGAGTCGACCTCCTGCAGGATCAAGCTGGAATGGGCCAGTGGGACGGGAAAGGGCGCCGTGGTGTGGGACGAGGACGAGAGCGAGGCCGACTTCACCATCGCCCGCGATCACTGGCTCCAGGGACTCGAGGTGCCCGCCGAGATGACGTACGGCAAGTACTACCCCATCCACTGGGAGCTCTTCGACCCCGATGGCGAGGTGGCCGTGCTGGATCTTGAGCAGAGTGTGTACGTAGGTTCAGCTTGGACGGCGTGGGCGTCCGCGGGCACACGCTACACCGACATGGAGCCGGAGTACACCTACGCGTACTACACCCCGCCCAACTACAACCTCACGAGGGGCAAGCTCCGGTTGATCACACGGGACAGCCCGGGGGGCACGGCCCTGAGGGTCATCGAGAGCGCGGAGTTCGACATCCGGAGCGCCATCGTGACCCTGGTGTATCCAAACGGTGGCGAGGTCCTGGTTCACGGGGATACCGTCACCATCGAGTGGCGCGTCGTGCAGGACCCGGGGGCGCTGATATCTGGCGTCGCCATCCCTTACACCCCGCCCGCCGGCGTGGCTTGGCCCGCCATCACCCTTAGCACGGAGAACGACTACTCCTACGACTGGACCGTGCCCACCGGGGGAACCTCGGACAGGGTGCGTTTCCGGGTGACCCTCTACTACCTGGAGTTCAGTGTGCTGGGCACCGACGAGTCCGACGCCAACAACCGCATCATCGAGAGCACCGACACCCTCTCGGTCACGCTCCTCGACCCCAATCCTCCGACCAACGGCAACTACATACGGGGAGGCTACCGCCATCTCATCCAGTGGGAGGCGACGGGTTCCCTGGCCGAGATCACTGGCTTCGAGCTGTTCTACTCCCTCAACAGCGGTGCCGGCTGGACCAGGATAGTCCAGGTGGTGGACACCATCAACAGCTACAGCTGGCTGGTGTCCCGGATGGACAGCGACCACGGCAGGATCAGGGTGTCCCTGACCACCGACGCCGGCAGGCTCTCCGCCATCAGCAACAACGACATCATATTCTACACCGGTACGGAGTACAACACGCCACCGGTGGCCGTTGCGGGTGAGGACTGGGCCGCAGGCAGCGGTGCAACATTCCGCCTCGATGGGACTGACAGCTGGGACGTGAACGGTGACACCCTTTCCTACAACTGGACCATCGTCGACGACCTCGGATACAACGTCTCGCTGCGGAACGCGGACACCGCCGAGCCGACCTTCCAGGCCTACATCGGGGACGTGAACGTCACCATCGTCGTCCAGCTCCGGGTGGACGACGGGTGGCCCGTGAACCCAACCTGGCTTTCGTACACCGACCGGCTCAGCGTGAGGGTCGAGACCAGGGGCCCGATCATCCTATCCTTCACTCCCCAGCACGGCTGGGCTGGCACCCCCATCAGCATCGAGACCTCGAACGCGGGGGGGGCGACATTCTACCTGGACGACATCCCCATGTACACGGTGCCCGTGAGCCATGTGGAGGGGGATCCCATCAACTTCACCCTCCATGACATCCTCCCCCTGGGCAGCTACCAGATAGAGGTCCGGAACCTGGCCGGCTCCGACCTCTCCACCGAGGAGCTGGAGGTCCATCCGTATCCCTACTGGCCCGAGGGCTTCGGCCTGTCGGACCAGAATCCCCGGGACGACGTCCTGACGTACCCGTGGCTCCTCTGGGAGGAGGGGAACTACAAGGACACCTTCGGGGAGGGCCAGGTGTACTTCCCCTATTACGTGTGCGTCGGTCTCCCCTGGTGGGACCCGTGGACAGGCTTCAGCTGCCTGGGCTACGAGTTCGAGGAATCCCTGGCCCCGGACCCCCTGGCAATGCTGTACTACGGTTGCGTATATCACTGGATCGCCAGGTACGGCGAGTGCTACGGCATGCGCTCGACGGCCCTCCAGCTCTACCACAACGATGCCAATCCAACCATATGGAACGAGAGCGCCCTCTATTCCCGCGACCTCGACCTCGCCGACGACAGCGAGTTCAACAGGAACGTGGACAAGATGCAGGGCTCCCAGCTGTCGGCCGAGGTGCTGGAATGGTACCTGCACCGGTTCCTTGAGGGCCTGGAACCCTCCGCAGAGTTCCCGATGCCCGCCCTGGGCATGGGCATCTTCCTACGGGATGTGGAGAACGCGGTGCGGGACCACGAGTTCGGCGTCATCACCATGATCTCGGGGGACATCGCCCACGTCGTGGTGCCGTGGAAGGTCGTTAACATCCCGTACAACAACATGGTGCGCATCTACGTCTACGACTGCAACAAGCCCATCTGGACCTCCGAGGAGGGGGTATGGGAGAGCTTCAACGAGACCGACGACTTCTGGCATACCCCGCCCTACATCGAGGTCGACAAGACCGGAGGCTGGTGGGAGTGGAGCTACGACTTCACCAGCGACATCCACAGGTCGTCGACCACGGGCATCGCCTTCGTGCCGTACAGTGTCGTCAACGGCCCACGGACCCTCCCCACCGACTGGGAGGGTATGTTGATGTTCCTTGCAGGCGACGCCACCTCGTCCCTGGAGGACACCTCCGGGAACAGGAACTACTGGAACCCCTCGGGGGGCCTGGTGGTAGAGGTCCCCGACTCGGCCCCAGCCCCCACCTTCATGGGCCTCGGGGACCACATCGACGGCTGGTTGCTGGGGAACGGCACCGACTTCACCACTCCGATCAAGGGCGAGCCTGGAGGCAGCGTCTACAACTGGTCCGTTTTCTGGAACGGCACCTCCGCCTACGCCATCCAGATGGCTGACGTCAATGTGGCCTCGACGGACACGATCTCGATGGAGTATACGGACGGCAACCCGCTTCGGGGCCGCATGACCTACGGCACGACGGACGCGTCGAAGGGGTACAGCTTCACCCACATCAAGGCGATGGGAGCCGAGGGGCAGGACCCGAGAGCGAGACAGAGGGTCTACAGCATCCTCGACGCCACTCTCTTCAACGACGGCGAGGCGGTGATCAACACCACCGACGACTACAACTCCCTGGTCTTCGAGAACTGGGGGCCGAACACCCTCACCATACGTGTGCAGTTCCAGGGCAACGTGATCACCGAGGCCCAGCTCAATGCCACGGGTGTCCCGGACCACCTGCCCACCGCAACCCTGATGAACGTCGAGATCGCCCCCTACGAGACCGTCATCTTCACCCCCTCCGACTGGCTCGACCTGGACAATGCCGAGATCCTGGTCGAGCGAGAGATCCCCGACATGGTCCCCCCGGGCCAGCCTGCGCGCTTCATACCGAACTCGAGGGGTAGCACCGTGCAGATCGCGTGGGAGCCCCCCGCGTTCGATGGCTTCTCTCCGATCACCGGTTACGTCCTGCTGAAGGGCGACAGCGTGTTCACCCTGGAGGTGTACCAGAACTTCGGGCCCGACGCCCGCATCTGGGTCGACAGGGAGGTCGTTGCCGGGGATACCTGGTTCTACGGACTCTACGCGACCAACGCTGCAGGTGCGGGCAAGCAGTCCCCTGCTGTGGGGGTCTACATCTCGCCGACACCTATGACGGCCGACATGCCCACCAACCTGAGCGCGGTCTACGAGGACGGAATGGTCGTGGTCACATGGGACTCACCTGTATGGGACGGCGGGTCACCCCTGACAGGCTTCACCGTCCGCAGGTCCGAGGACGGGACGCTGACGTCGCCTCCGGCCCTTGAGGAGGTCGGTGTGGAGAACAGGTACCTCGACCAGAAGATCGAGGCTGGGAAGACCTACTACTACTGGGTCGACTCCCTCAACGATGTCGGCCGCAGCAACCCGGAGGGCCCCGTGGAGGTAACGGTACCTACCACGCACGGAGGTACAGGCGGGAACGGAGGCAACGGTGGCGATGGCGATGACGATGACGACGGTGGGGAAGGGGGCATAGGATCCTATCCGCTGTGGGAGTACGCCGTCGCCTCGGTGATCATGGTCGGTGCCCTGGGTTCCGGCTTCTTTATCGGCAGACGATGGAGATGACGCAGGACCAGGCATGGATGA
>JAUVRF010000319.1 GCA_030597775.1 Methanobacteriota archaeon
AGCACACGGAGATAGTGAGCAACCAGGTACACTACAGCCTGCTGCACCGGGACCCCGAGACCGAGGGCCTTGTGGAGCATCACCGGAAGAACGGCATCGCCATCATCGCATACAGCCCCCTGGAGCAGGGCATCCTCACGGGCAAGTTCCCCCCGGACCATCCCCCCGGGGGCTTTCGGGCCGACAAGCCCCGCTTCTCCCCGGAGGGCCTGAAGGCCGTTCGACCCGTGCTCGAGGCCCTGGACGAGGCGGCCCGGGCCCACGGGAAGACCATGGCCCAGGCATCCCTGGCATGGCTCCTCAAGGACCCCAACGTGGTCGTCATACCCGGGGCGAAGAACCTGCGCCAGCTGGAGGAGAACGTGGGCGGTGTGGACTGGCAGCTCACCGACGCCGAGCTGGCCAGCATCGAGGAGGCCTACCGGGTCTACTCCGAGCTTTACTGACGGCCGCGAACGGGGACCGACATCGATCACAACACATAGCGGAGTGGACCGAGTGACAGGGAACGCACCGACCATCAAGCGTAGGAGACTGGGCAGGACCGACCTGCGCATAAGCGAGATCGGTCTCGGTGTGTGGGCCTGGGGCGCCAAGAGGGTCTGGGGTTACGGGAAGGGCTACGGCCACGACGACCTGGAGAGGACGTGGCGGAAGGCGGTGGAGCAGGGAGTGAACTTCATCGACACCGCTTCGGTCTACGGCGTTGGCGAGTCCGAGCGCATCGTGGGCGAGATGCTCAGGCAGACGGACGAGGAGATGATCATCGCGACCAAGTACTTCCCCCTCCACCTCTTCGCGGGCTCCATCCGCAAGGCGGCCAGGAGGAGCCTGGACCGACTGGGTCTCAAGGAGGTGGACCTCTATCAGGTGCACTGGCCCAGCCCCATGATGTCCCTCCGTGCCACCATGCGGGAGATGGAGCGCCTGGTCAGGGAGGGCATGGTGCGCCACATCGGGGTGTCCAACTTCAACGTCAAGCAGCTGGAGGCCGCCCGCTCCTACCTGTCGAGGGAGGACGTCGTCTCCAACCAGATCCATTACAGTCTCATCCATCGCAAGCCCGAGATGGACGGCATGATCGACCACGCCAGCAGGGAGGGTGTGACCGTCATCGCCTACAGTCCCATCGCCCAGGGCATCCTGACAGGCAAGTACGGGCCCGGGAACCGCCCGGGGGGCCTTCGCAGGGTCACGCCCATGTTCCGCAAGAAGAGCCTCCGGCAGGTGGCGCCCCTGCTCGAGGTGCTTGGAGAGGTCGGGGCCGACCATGACAGGACGAAGGCGCAGACCGCACTTGCCTGGTTGCTCAAGGACCCGAACGTCGTGGTGATCCCTGGGGCGAAGCGGCCGCGGCAGCTGGAGGAGAACCTCGGGGCCAGGGACCTCAAGCTGGCGCCCGGGGACCTGGAGAGGCTGGAGGCAGCGTACAACACCCACGTGCCCGGCTGGTGACACCCAACCTCTGGCCCTAGTCCCAGATGGTGATATCCACCGCCATGTCGAAGTTGTTGCCGTCGTCGGCACGCTCCCGGAGGCCCAGGGGGCTCAGCGTCGGGACCATGTTGCCGCACACGACGGCGGTCACGCTCACGATGATGCCCTCGCCCTTGACGGGGGACTCGGCGGTCCACTGGATGACCACGCTCCCCGCGGAGGAGCTGTCTAAGGCGAGGCTGTCGATGACGGTACCGTCGTCCAGCTGGAGCTCGACCCTCAGGGTGTCCGGCTCGTTGGTGTACCTCACGGGTGGGGCCTCGTCCTGCCATGTCAGGGTGACGTTGATGGAGACGTACTTGCGCTCGGTGCCCTGCTGGTAGGCGAAGTCCTTGGTCTCCCCCTCGTACACGTAGGCGTGTTCCGTCTCCGTCGGCAGCGTCCTGACATCATCGGCGCCGGGGGTCCAGGGACCGGGCACATCTCCAGGGCCCCCCCCGAAGGGAGGCACGGAGCCCAGCGCTCCAGTCAGGAACAGGTTCCCGAACAGGATGACCCCGATCAGCGCCAGGGATAGGATCTCCGGCTTCCATCTTGGGAACCGGTCGACGACCCTGGCGAAGCTGACGAACGGTCGGCCTGTCAAGAAGGCGTGGACCCTGAACAACCACTTCCTGTCGGGGGATGTTGGGTGCGAGACCCCCCGGACGAGGAAGCCAAGGGAGCCGGCGGGTCGGGAGCCGCGCCACCACAGGCGGTAGCCGGCGTAGGCGAAGGCGATGATGATGGCCAACTCGGCCGAGAACCAGACGAAGTAGAGGAAGTAGTACTGCCCAAGGGCAAGCTCCGGCCCTATCACCCCGTACTCCAGGTTGTTCACGGTCAGGAACCAGTCGTAGAGGCCGTGGTACACGGCCACGCCCCATATGTTGCGGGACCAGTGGTAGAACACGCCCATGCCGATGGCGAATGGGAACGAGCTGAGACCTCGCAACCCCCACTCCGAGAGGGTGAGCTGGTACACCATGAAGTCGATGGGCACGTGGCCCAGCACGAAGACCACGCTGGCGATCAGGATGCCGAATATGGGGGCGAAACCCCGGTTGATCTGGTCCTGGATGAAGCCCCGGTGGAACAGCTCCTCCACCGGGCCCACGATCACCATGTAGAACAGGGTCGTGGCGATGAGCCACGAAGCGGACTCGGCGCGCCATATCGCCCAGAACGAGAGGTCGCCCTGGGTCTCGACGCCCATCATGGCCAGGAGGATGGGGTAGGAGAGGTAGTAGAAGATGAAGAAGGCCACGACAGCGGCACAGGCGACCAGGACCGACGTGAACAGGTTGCGGTGGGTGATGAGGAACGGTATCCCCCGCTCGCGCCTGCGGTAGCGCCACCAGATGAGAGGGATGCTAAGGGTCAGCACAACGGGGGCGATCACCGATATGAGGGGCCCGATGGCCGTATCGTCCACTCCCGAGACCGACCGGATGTAACGGTACACCGCCCAGACAGCCAGCCAGACGAAGAAGACGGACACGACCTCTCCCGCGAAGGCCCAGCGGTCGCCGATGGGCTTTGAGCCCACTGGAGGCAGACCGCCCCACTTGTCTGGCATGGGTTCAGCCACTGGCTCGACCTCGAGGGGGTGTTCGAGGGGACGCTCCGTCGGCTGGTGTGGGTCCTCTCCTGTCAGGACGGGTCCTCCAGGACGGGGTATTAGGTCTAGGTCCAAGTTAATCCTTTGCCTGACGTTCGGTAATTAAGGATCGTCAGCGGGTCCTGGAAGAAGATGCCGACAATCTGTTGATTCGGCATGTTAAGGGATTATCGGAGAAAGATTCGGTGATAATAAGTGACAACGATTA
>JAUVRF010000346.1 GCA_030597775.1 Methanobacteriota archaeon
AGATAGAGCACACCAGGCGGGCCGAGATCTTCAGGCACATCACCACCCTCCTCAAGGTCCTCATCGTAATAATGGCGTTCAAGGCGGTCTTCGCCGGTGTCCAGGTCTGGATCTACACGGGTATCTTCTGCATCTTCTTCGCGATGGTCCCGACCCTCCTCAGGCGGTACGCCGACATCAACATCCCCTGGAAGTTGGAGTTCCTGCTGTTCCTGGCCCTGTTCCTACACGTGGGCGGAGGTGCCCTTGGCATGTACAACGTCTTCTGGACGTGGGATATGGTGACCCACTTCGTGTCCACATTCATGCTCGCCCTCATCGGCCTCATCCTGTTCTTCATCGTGAACGAGCGCCTTGGCTTCCTGCAGCTGAACGCGAGGAAGATAATCCTTATCACCATGGTCATCGCCATGTCCCTCGGCCTCATCTGGGAGGGCATGGAGATCGCAGCCGACATGCTGGTGGACCTGCGGGCTGCGGACGACATCAACGACACGATGCTCGACCTGGTCATGGATTTCGTGGGTGGCTTGGCCGCCGCTCTCCTCGCAGTGAGATGGCACAGGGACGGTACCCTCCAGCGCACCTCCTCCGAGTTCGGAAGCGGGATGGACGGCCTCTTCGAATGGCTGTCTGGAGTAATGCGGCGACCGGTCACCCAGTAGACTCCATGCTGGCCCCGGGCCTGTGCCCTTGTTACCTGCTAGCAGAGGGCCTTGAGGCTCGGGGTAAATATTTATAAACAAACCGTGGTATTCGACCCCGGGAGGGAGGATTTACATGTCCCTAGATAGAAATCACTTCAAGAAGGCAAAGGCAATAGCAGTACTGCTGGTGCTCATCTTCACAGTCTCCGTGCTGGCCAGCACCGTGGCGGCACATTCGGAACCGACGACCCTGTTCCTGAGGGCGAAGGCGACGGAGGATGTCAAGATAAAGCTCGACTGGGAGATCACCAACGATACTGGTGTCGTCAAGTACAACATCTACTGGCAGGTAGAGGAATTCGACGGCGTCCCCAGCGGGGAGCCCGATGCCACCACCACGGAGATGAAATACACCGTCAAGGACCTGAAGAGGGCGAACCTCTACTACTTCCTGGTGTCCGCCGTGGACTCCTCAGGTACTTCCCTGGCCTACGGCGAGGACTCCAACACCCCCGGCGAGTGGGCAGACGCGGGCGTCCTCAAGGAGGTCAACTACTGGCGGCTCATGACCTTCGTCGGCATCATCACGGTCCTCTTCATGTTCGTGCGCTGGAAGGTCCCTGCTTGGGCTGAGAAGGAGAAGGCGACGGGAGGTGCCTGAGATGACGGACGAACCCGATGAGTCCGGCGGTATCATCAAGGGTGTCACCGATGGAGCTGCCAAGGTTGGCGGAGCAGCCGCTGGGGCCGGCAAGGCCGCAGTGGGAGGCGTCGGAAAGGTCGGCCATGCCGCGGAGGATGCCGTCGGTACCGTTGTGGACAAGGTCCAGGGTGCACCGACCGATAGGGAGCTCGAGGGCCTCACCCCTGCCCAGGTGGAGAAGTACCGCAAGAAGGCAAGACGGGTTGGGACCATTTCATTGCTCATCAAGGTCGGCATCGGCATCCTGGCCATCATGGCGCTGATCGAGGGCGAGATGGTGTGGGTGTTCGCGGGCCTGTTCACGTTGGGGCTCGCATTCATTCCATCGCTTCTGCGTAAGAACTACTCGATAAGCATCCCATGGATATTGGAGTTCCTGATCTTCTTCGCACTCTTCCTGCACACGGCAGGTGGTGTGCTGGGACTGTACGGCAAGTACGAGAACTGGGATACCCTGACCCACTTCGTATCCACCTTCATGCTGGCCGTCGTCTCGCTGACCCTCATCTACATCATGCACACCTACTGGGACGGCCTCACGATGGACATCCGGGCCATCATGGTGTTCACCATCTTCGTCGCAATATTCTTGGGTGCCATGTGGGAGATAATGGAGTGGTCCACCGACCAGATCTTCGGGACCCACGAGCAGAACGGCCTGGACGACACCATGAAGGACCTTGTGATGGACATGGCCGGGGCGATGATCGCTGCCATGCTGGGTGCCAAGTGGATCATCGACGGCACCATGAAGGGCATGACCGCCGACTTTGGCGACGCCCTCAACAAGAAGGTGTTCGAGAACCTTGAGCCAGTCTCCTCTGAGAAGATGCCGCATAGATAGGAATGGAAGACATTGTTCCTACACGGAGGAAGGCTGACTTGGCCACCAAGGTGCAGCGCGAGCACGCCACAGAGATGATGAGCAGGCTCCAGGAGGTCTACCCGGAGGCTAGAGTGGCCCTCGACTTCACCAACCCCCTGGAGATGCTGGTGGCCACGGTCCTCTCGGCCCAGTGCACCGACAAGAAGGTCAACGAGGTGACGGCCGTGCTGTTCAAGAGGTACAGGACCGCGGCCGACTACGCCGACGTGCCCGCGGGCGAGCTGGAGGAGGATATCCACTCCACCGGGTTCTTCAACCAGAAGGCCAAGCACCTCCGTGGCATCGGCCAGGCTCTCGTCGAGCGCCATGATGGCCAGGTGCCCAGCACCATGGAGGAGCTGGTCGCCCTCCCCGGTGTCGCACGGAAGACGGCCAACATAGTCCTTGGCAACTCCTTCGGCATCGTCGAGGGGATAGCGGTGGACACCCACGTCAGCAGGCTGTCCGGGCGGATGAGGTTCACACGGCACAAGGACCCTGCCAAGATCGAGGGTGTGCTGATGGCCCTCTGGCCGCGGGAGATGTGGTTCAAGGGCTCGTACCTGCTCATCGACCATGGCAGGGCCGTGTGCAAGGCAAGGAAGCCAGGTTGCCCTGAATGCCCCGTTGAGGACATCTGCCCCAGGGTGGGTGTGAGATGACCTACGTTGACCATGATTCGAACAATGTTGGAGAAATTATATATCAGTGCCATCCGTAGTGTTCGACGTGCCAGCCCCCGCCCCCCTTCCAGCCCGAAGGTTGATTGCCATAGTCGTGGCGCTCACGATGCTGGCACCGAGCGCCGCGGTGTTGGCCGAGGACGGGGAGGATG
>JAUVRF010000147.1 GCA_030597775.1 Methanobacteriota archaeon
GGCGTGCGCCACTTCTGGGACCTGGAGACCATGGACCGCGTGTACGGCCTTTACAACCTGATCCACGTCAGGTCCCTCGAGAGGGGCTACCAGGAGTCCGCCCTCAAGCTCAAGGACGCCTGGGGTAGGAACGGGCTCAGCTGGGGCCACCACTTCGACGTCCCGGACCTTGACGATACCGCCATGGGCTACCGCGTCCTGACCAGGGTGGGTCACGAGCCAGACCCCCACGTGTTCGATGGCTTCTGGCGCGGGACGTACTTCGTTACCTTCCAGGCCCACGACAGGGGGCAGCCTGGGCCCAACATCCACGCCCTGGAGGCCCTTGCCCTCTCGTCCCATCCGGACAAGGACGCATACATCGATGCCACCCTCAGGTTCCTGCGCACCAAGATGATCGACGGGAACCACTTCGTCGACGAGTGGCACCTATCTCCCGCTTATCCAACATCACATGCGATATTCGCATTCCATCTCACTGAGGAGGCCCTGATGGAACGCTGCGTGTCCTTTTTCCGTGACACTCAGAACGGAGACGGTTCTTGGGGCTTTATAGACAACGGCAACGGGTTAGGTACTCTTGAGGAATCTGCCTTCGCCCTTCAGGGTCTCCTCTATTACAATCAACACGTGGAACGCATCGACATGGACCCCATCCGGCAGGGTGTGGAGTTCATCCTTGACAACTATCCGACCGCACGCCATCCCGAGATGTGGATGGCAAAGGTCCTCAACTCCCCCGAGAACATCATCGACGCCGCCATAAGCGGGGCCTTGATGATGTACCGGCAGGCGAGCGGGACCACTTCCAACGGGTACAGCTGACGATCACGGCATGAGATATGGGAGGGATAGATGATGAAGAACGACGATGGCCCGATGGACATGCAGGACTTCCTGCGCCTGTCCGACGATGAGGTCACCGGTATCGTGAAGGACAACGGAGCACCCACCAGCGTGTGCGTCGTGGACGATGCGACCCGGCGTACCGGTCAGGTGTTCTTCGGTCTGGACGTGTCGGATCCCAAGTTCATAAGCAAGCTCAACAGGAGGCTATCGCGCCCGTACCAGCGAATATTCTCCAGTTGCTTCAACCAGGGCGTCAGCACGCTGTTCGTTCCCGCGATGACGTACGGTTGCTACAGTCGGGGCGACGTGTACCATCACAAGATCATGGCCTTCGCGAAGGAGGTCTTCACGGGTGACTACTGGCTCGGTTACTTTCACGACGAGGACATCCGTTTGAGGTTCTACGGCGATTTCGATTTCCTCAAGGACCTGGGCTACGAGGACCTCTTCACGGTCATGAAGGATATCGAGGACACCACCAAGCACGGGAAGCAGACCCTGTTCCTCGGCTTCGCCACCTCCACCCACCGGGAGGAGATGAGGACCCTCGTGAGCTATGCGAAGAAGCACGGTCTGGATGACTTCGAGAAGATCTGGAACAACCGCTTCAGCACCCTGGTCCAGGACTACTACGGCGAGATGGTCAAGAGCGTGGAGGTCTTCATAAGGCCCTGCGAGCTGCGCCTCTCGGAGACCATGCCCCCATTCTTGGGGGAGTACGCCGAGCTGTACTTCACCCCGGCCCCGGTGACCGAGGTCAATCACAACTTCTATCGTAGGATCATCTACGATTTCCTCTACTCCCGCAGGAGGACCTTCGGTAGCCGCTCGTACCAGGAAAACCTGGGGCCCGAGGATCTGGAGAAGGCAAGGGAGGTTTACACTCGCTACGAGGACAAGGTCGTTGGCGTAGGCCAGCGCGTGGGTGGTTGGTGGATCTTCGACCTGGATTGAGGCATCTCCCAACAACGGGTCAGGTCATAACAGGTTAGGTCGGTTATGATAGGTCGGGGGTCCACCACCCCCCACCCCTCGCATTCTCACGACATGCGACATACAGAAGTAAGGTTCTCTGAAGTAATAAAACAATAGATATGCACATATAGGTGTTTTTCCATAGTCTGAGAACGAGTAGGGAACATGCTTGCTCGATGCATGATGGGATGGTGAAGATGGGCGTACTATGGGTGCTTCCGCTAATAGCCCTCGTATCCACTGTCTTCCTGATATGGATAGTCTACTCCAGGGCCCGCATGAACCTGGCCGCGAGGCTTTGGATACTGATGATGTTCCTCTTCCTCCTGTGGACCGTGGGCGAGTTCGCACAGAAGTTCCTGGGGGCCGACCCGGCGGTGTTCAAGTGGACCGCCCTGGTCATCGTATTCGGGGACCTGTTCCCCGCCATCTTCTTGATATTCACGCTGGTCTTCCCCGTTCCCAACCAGTTCTTCATGGCCCACCAGAAGGTGTTGACCATCCTCATCGTGGGTCCCAAGATGATCTCGATGATGATCACCTTCATCTTCGGGGAATTCAGTGCCTACGAGGGTTACGAGGACGACATGGTCTACGGTTACGTCCCCCTCATCCTGATCCTCAAGCACCAGGTTTCCTCGATAGGCCTCTGGTACTTCTATCTCGGTCTGGCCCATACCTTCATCCTCCTCTCCATGGGCGCCTCCGTCCTGCTCTGGAACTACATCAACAGCCCAAATGATTCCGCCAAGCGTGCCATCCCGATCATCCTGATCGGGTTCAGCACCTACCTCCTCATCGGGGGCCTCACGGGTTTCATCCTGCCCCTGATGGGTTACTTCCCGCCCGAGCTCATGAGCCTGGGCGTGCTGCTGATGAACATAATCGTGGCCTACGGCCTCCTTCAGGACCAGGCCGTTCTCTTCTCGCCGACGACAGAGACAGACGAGACGAAGGACTACTCGGACACGTTGCAGATCGGTGACTTCTATCTCCGCTCCATCGATCAGGGGATCGACACGTTCACGGAGCTGGTCAGCCACGGGTACGAGGGTCTCTACGTCGGGGCCATCAAGCCCAACCTGGAGCTCACCAAGTTCAAGCGCACCCCCATCGTCATCATGACCGAGGCTGGCAAGGGCCTGCGGCAGTACGGGAACCTCCAGTACGTGCCCGCGGACGAGCTGAAGACCTTCAAGAACAGCATCTTCACCTTCGTGGCCTCGGCCAACAAGGGTATCATCTTCCTGGACAACATGGACGTCATCCTCGAGAAGGGATGGGCCCCCGCAGAGGAGTTCGTCGAGATGGGCCTCCAGATGCGCGACGCATCGGTCGTGAACACCATCTGGCTCTTCGGGACGCGGCTGAAGGACGACAAGAAGATCACCAAGCTCCGCAACGTGATGGACTATCCGTTGGTCAAGAAGGCGATAGTGCTGGACAAGCTCAACAGGATCCTGAGGAAGATAGACGTGCCGAGGCACGAACTGGAGGAACAGCTGAAGCGGCTTGGAAGGGTCGAACCCATCTTCTACTACCTAGAGGTCGGTGAGGACGGGCTGGTCTACAACGGCGACATAGCCGATTTCGTAGGCCTCCTGGCGATGGACACCACCAACGTCATACGTCTGTTCGTCCAGCAGTTCCAGTCCAAGATACCGATGGATGCCTACAAGGAAATCCTTCAAGAGCTGCACGAGTACGGGATTTCCCGCTTCGAGTTCCTGCTCCGGTCCGGCGACACGTACCTCATCGAGGAGGTCTTCGAGAACAAGGGCAGGACCTACGAGGTCTACCAGGACCTGCTGGAGAGGGATTTCGACGGCATCTGCATCACCCGCACCGAGCCGAACAAGCTGCGCCAGCGGTACCTCCTACCCCAGGAGACCGATATCTACTGGCTGACCCAGGACCGGAAGGAGGACCACGACATAAAGCCGGCCCCAGAGTACATCATGGTCCACATCAAGAACTTCATCGAATCCCACAAGACCGAACCTGGCGTCCTCCTCCTGGACGGTCTGGAGTACCTGATCACCTTCCAGGGGGACCAGTTCGAATCCTACCTCAAGGTCATGCGCCGCATATCGGACCTGATATCCCAGTCCAAGATCATCATGCTCATACCCTACGACCCCGAGGCCCTGTCAGCAGAGCGCATCGCGATATTCCGGAGAAGCGGCATCGAGGTCATCACCAAGGACATGCTGACGTAGCGTAGAACGTCGATTATCGCCGAACTGTGATTATCAAACGTGTTAATTCAGGCCCTACCGTTTATATAGAGCAAAGGGGCAATCACATGATGCCCGGAAACGGGTAAACTCATTCTATATCCCCCCGGAGGCGGTTCGGCGCCGCGCAAGTGGCGCCGTCCGCTGATTGACTCGTCGAGGCCACGTGCCGTACGCTGGCACCCTTCAATGAACATGGCCAGGTACTTTTTTATACGAGGGCGCAGTATTGAGGTCCATGCAATGGCCGGCCAGAAAACTGACGAGCCTATTGATGGTACTGATCCTGATCCTGCTCACCTACACCGCAGGATGCCTCGAGGACGAGGGGGACGACGGCAACGGCGATGACGAGCCAAAGGAGGTTCTGGCCAACGCCGGGACCAACGTGGTCGGCGTGGTGGGGGAGCCAGTCACCTTCAATGCCTCCGCCTCATCAGGCCCCATCGTGAGGTACACCTGGGGTATCTCCGTCAACGCCAACTCCCCCAACATAACGGTCCTGGAGGGCGTGGAGGCCGACCACACCTTCGTCGAGGCCGGCAAGTACCTGGTAACCCTCACCGTTGTGGGCGACAAGGACCAGAACTCCTCGATAACCATACATGCCTTCATCGACCTCATCAAGAGCATAAGCGGGACGGTATCCCTGTCCGAGCGGAACGAGACCTACGAGTACACCATCGCCGACAATGTGCAGGCGGTAAGGCTGACGCTCACGTACGCCACGGGCACCCTCTTGAACCCGTACACCTTGGACATGGAGGTGTACACCGACGAGACCCAGCCGATAGTCACGACCGCGACCCAATTGCCTGATCAGGGCGACACCCAGGTCGAGGAGCTGGACCTCTCCGTGCCCGCCCTCTTGGACCACGGAGGGTTCCGCATCGTCGTGCACTGGACGACGGCGCCCACTTCTGAGGTGTCCTTCGAGATCGATGTCGAGATCATGTACTCCGGCATCTGATGTGGACAGACATCACCACCAACGGAATGGCAGCTGGACAAAAGGGTTATAATCCCGAACGCGCCTTTGGCGCCCCGTGCCCGCACGCAAGAAGACCAGAAGGTCTGAGACCGAGAGCGCAGAGCGCATCTTCAACGATCTCACCGATAAGCGTGACGATCAGAACCGCAAGGCCACCCAGCTCAGGGAGGAGCGGGACACCGTCCACCAGCAGAAGCGGGATCTCATCGAGCAGATGACCACCCTCAAGGCTGAGAGGGACGCCCTGAACGCCGAGATGAGGAAGCACAAGGAACGGCGCAACGAGTACCAGAACAAGGGACGCACCCTCATCGAGCGGAAGAAGGCCGTATCCCGCCGTATGGACAAAGGCATGGGCACCTCCATCGAGGGTCTCAAGTTGGACATCCGCGAGCTGGAGATCCAGCAC
>JAUVRF010000292.1 GCA_030597775.1 Methanobacteriota archaeon
CCTTCGTACACGACCATGGGTCCCTCCGTGTGGACGACCTCCCCCGTCCGGACCCATCCTGCATCTGGAACGACACCCTGCCACTCTCCGGTGACCGTGATGTTGCCTGCCAACGCGAGGTCGTTCTCCACGGAGAACAGATCCCTGCAGATGTAGGTCCCGTTGCCGTACGGGGAGGGTCTTGTGAGCTCAACGAGTACGTCGCATGGGTCCTCGTGGGGCCAGGTCCAATTGAAGTCTATGAGGAAATCCAGCAACGTCGTTGAGTTCCTCGGGTCCTGCCTTGCGTCCCCCGGTGTGGACCTCAGGCTGATGAGGTCCAGCGGGTCCCTCTCCTCCCTGAACATCATGGTGGAGCCGTTCCGCTCCCACGTCAGGCGGACATCTACGCCGTTGGGGTCGAGGGTCAATTGGACCCTTGTCGATACGGCACCGATGTGGGTCGGGTTCGCGTCGACAGTGAAGGGGTAGGCCTTGTTCCTGGAGTACATCGTGCCGTTCCCTTCGATCGTCACGAGGCGTTCCTCCGGGTCCTGGACTGCACGGGCGATCACGAAGGCCCCTGAGCTTCCTGGCCCGAACCGTCTCTGGGCTATCGACGGATAGAAATCCTCGGTGCCTGTGGTCCCGAGGATTACCACGGACCCGTTCTGCTTCAACGCGACCTGTAAGCCTATCTCACGGCCATCACCGCCGATGTATGTGCCGTAGTCTATGGTCGAGCCGGTCGGAGAGAAACGTACCAGGAAGGCATCCTGCGCTCCACCGGGGACTGTCCTCCATCCATTGTCCGTAATGGGCAAATCGGGATTGGCCGTTCGTCCAGTTACATAGATGAAACCATCACGATCCCTCACGAGGGCTATCGTCCTATCAGATTCTGAACCGCCAAGGTACGTCGAGAATACCAAGTTTGTCAAGGTGGCATCGAGCTTGGCCACGAAACCGTCCTCCGACCCGTTGTACTCGGTGCAGAAGGCGCCAGGGGTTGTGGGCAGGTCAGCGCTCTGAGTGGCTCCCGTTATGTAGACGCAACCTTGTACGTCAACTGAGATGTCCCACCCGTACTCATCATTACTTCCACCGTAGAACGTGGAGTAGACCAGTGACCCACCCTCTGGGTCAAGGACGCTGATAAAGACGTCACCCCAGAACCCGCCGTTGAACGTGTCGTCGTACTGCTTGTGTCCCATGGGAAAATCGCTACTTGCTGTCGTGCCTACGATGTAAACGTATCCCGTCTCGTTAATCCATAGATCATTTCCAACCTCCCTGCTCTTCCCTCCGAGGAACGTGGAATACTCGATGGAGTAGTCACTGTCGTTGATTTTCATCAAGAACGCGTCGGAGTCGTAGACCGGATCGACGTAGTTGTACGAGCTATCGTATGCATCGACTGTGACGGGGAAGTCCTCGCTTCTGGTCTGACCCGTTATATAGATGGTTCCATCGTCATCCAGTGAGACGCAATAGGCTCGGTCTAGGTTCACACCGCCTACGTACGAGGAATACAGGAGTTGGGTCGCGTTGACTGACAGGACGATGAGGAAGCCATCCTCAGAGCCGTTCAAGGAATTGTCTAATGCGTTCGAGGTCGTCGGGAAGTCCTCGGAATTCGTCCTTCCCACGATGAATATCCGACCATCTTCGTCGACATCTATGGAACTCGGGAAATCCCAATTACCTCTGCCGCCGATTACTGTTGAGACGAGTAGCGATGTGGCGTTTGGGTCGAGCTTAACCACGAAAATGTCCCACCCCGTTGAGACAAGAGAGAATGCTCCGGGCGTCGTGGGGAAGTTGATGCTCATGGTTGAACCTGCGATATAGATGTTGTCATCGTCATCCAGGCGAAGATCGTGACCTGCGTCTCCATATGATCCACCGATACGGACGCAGAACTCCAGGCCTGGATCGATCTCCAGTTCGAATCCCGTGTTATAATCCTCCAGCGAGAAGGTGACGGTCCCGCTGGAATCGAGCAAGTAACTCGTCTGGATCTCCTCCTCACGACCACCAGGCCGCTGGAAGGAGACAGGACGACCGTCCCTGATCGTCCCCAACGGGGTGTGGACCTCGAGCTCGCCTGTCCTCGGGTCGACGGCGACGCCGGCGGTGCCCTCGTAGCGGAGGCGGATGTCCGAGGGGGACCCACCAGGCTCGACGAGGAAACTGTACTTCAACATGCCCCCCAGCATTCTGTACTGAAGGTCGATGCCTGGCCATAGATCATCGTAGAGGACCCGCTGGAAGCTTTGGACCGACGTCCTCCATTTTCCGCTGTCGTTGCCCATAAAGAAGCTCGTCCGATAGTCCGAGCCCGAGACCCCTATGGGTTCGACGGGATTCGCATCGACGAAGACGACCCTGACAAGGACCCCTTTCGACGAACCGCCTCCCTCCATCTTGAGAAGTGACATCCATCCGTTCCCGAAGGCGACCGACAGGGGTTCTCCGATACAATAGAGACTCCCGCCACCCTCCCCTTGCCGGCCCTGGTTCTCCATGAACGGATACTGGTCTAGACCTTCGAGGTCCCATTCCCTGTCTTGGATATCGATGGGATCACAGGATGGGACCGGACTCTCCCCATTGGGAGGGACAGCCAACCCGAACATCATGAGGGATATGAACAGGACAGTAAGAACACTGTCACTATGAGGGCGCATCATAGCCCTCACATCGAGAAGAATCAATGTGATTGCGGGCTCATCGGTCATCCGCCTTCCACCATCTAAGTTCCCGGAGAGTCTCTCTCGACGTTCCAACAACCCGTCATCAATTGTCCATCGACCTATTTCTAATTTTTCGAGACGGTCACCACGCTGCCCTAGCCCCCAGACGATCCTCGGCTCTCCCCCGGACGGTCGGTTCTCCTTCTTATGTGGATGGCGGTCCCATGGGACGGCACACCGCTGCTGGACATCAAGCCGTACAGCCCCCAGTTCGATGACCGTCCGGTGAGCGAGTGCGCGGTGGCTGAACTCCTGCTCAGCTGGATCGAGTGGGTCGAGTTCGAGGTGCAGGGTATCCCCGACCTGCTCGAGGGGCTGTCCAGGTTGAAGGGGGCCCTGATGGCGGCTGCAACGTCGGCGGTGGGGGAGTGGTAGGCCACAGCGGGGCGGGTCGTGTGACCCGTCACGGCAGGGATGCGACCGTGTCCTGGAGCGGAGCGACCCGGGACGGGACGGGGGTCCCGTCCATGCCCTAGAAGCCCGGGGGACCCGAGCACCCCCTTCTCCACATCTACACCGACGGCGCAGCCGGGCCCACGAACCCTGGCCCCGCCGCCTCGGCCTGGATGATCATGGACCCGGTCTCGGGAGAGGTGCTCGTCGAGGATGCGGCCTACATCGGTCGCCAGTCGAACAACGTGGCCGAGTAGTCGGCTTTGGTCTGGTCCCTGGAGGATTGCCTGGTCCGGAGCAGGGGGAGGGTGCGGGTC
>JAUVRF010000356.1 GCA_030597775.1 Methanobacteriota archaeon
ACGCCCCCGGTGTCCGTCGTGTTGTGGGACCCCCCGAAGTGAGGGGTGCTGTAGAATGGGGAACTGCCCTCCTCCAGCAGGGCCTCCACGCCCTCCAGGGGACCTAGGGTCTCGTTCTCCATGACCCGGATGGTCAGGCTGCTGTGCACAACGAGCTCCCCGCCGCCGTTGGTCTTGCCGCTCACTGAGCGGTACGGGAATGTGGTGTTGTAGCAGTGATACACGCCCCCACCCTCCATTTGCCATGCGGGGACACCGTTGGGTGTGGCAATCCGGCAGTCGGACGTGTTCTGACCCTCGCTGTCTAGCAACCTTATCCCGTACAGTCCCCTGACGGAGGTGTCCACGTCGCATCCATCCAACCTCCCGCCTCCGCTGTTGACCAGCTCTATGCCCCAGAGGGTGTTGGTCACGTTGGCCGTGATGTTCGAGTTGGGGGAGTTCACGAGGCGGATGCCGTCGCCGTTCACTACCTCGGTGTCGGTCACGTTGGGGTTGGAGCAGTATGCGAACATGACCGTGGCGGCGGTGGTGTTCGAGACGCTGGGGTTGACCTGGTCGTAATAGTAATGGATCGGGTTTCCCCCCAACGTGTTGCTGGTCGCGATGGTGTGGGCGTAATCGTCCTTGTCCGCGGCCTCACAATTGAAGGCGAGATCGTCGCTGGTGGTGATGTTGTTGTCGGTGAAGAGGCCTCTGGTGGACCCCCTGAGCAGTATGGAGGACCCGTTGATCTCGTTGTTGGAGAAGACGCCGTTGTTGCCTTCCAGGATGCTTATGTTGCCGCCGAAGTCTCGGATGATGTTGTCTTGAACTGTCACCCTCGTGGAGATGGAGCCGAGCCAGAGGGGGTCCTGGGTGACGTTGACTATCTCGCACCCCTTGATGGTGTTGTAGTCCCCCTTGTATATCATGAAGCCCCACTCGACGCCGTCCACGTAGCAGTTCTCGATGGTGTTGTAGTCGGAATCGTGGATGGCCACGGCCTCTCCGTCGTTGTCGGTGAGGGGAGTCATGCTGTAGAAGTTGCAGTTCCTGATGGTGTTGTAGCTGGAGACGCGCCATGGAACATTCCCATTCACATGGTTCTGGATGGCAACCCCGCGGGTGCTGTCACTGAAGGTGCAGTCCTCGATGATGCAGTTCCTGGCACCGAAGAGGTAGATGCCGTGCTTGACGTTCTTGAAGTTGCAGTTCTTGATCGTGACGCCGCTTATGGGGTTGGAAGTGGACAGGTAATAGGGGTAATGCATGGTGGTGATGCCCGCTGCCACGTTCCAGTCGGCGCTGATGATGGACTCGAAGTCCTTGCCCGTGATAGTGTCCGACGTGTTCCAGACGAACCATGTAGCCGTGATCTCTGTGGCCTCGTCCGTGCCAATTATCGTCAGCTCCTTGTTGATGATTACCGGCTCGTCGTACACCCCTGGTCCCACCAGGATCACGTCGCCGTCCTCGGCGCCCTCGACCGCCTCGGCCACGTTGTAGTAAAGGCCCTTTCCCAGGTTCCTTACCGTGGGGACTTCGCCGACGATGGCGGCGCTCACCCCCGCAGTGAGGCTAGAGAAGACCAGCAGCAGCATCACGATCAATGCCCAAGTAACCCTCTTACGACCGCCCATTGTCTGGCCTCCCAACGTTTTTTATCCATTGAACTGGAATTATATATATACTTGTCAATTCGACCACCTTCGTTCCAATGATCATCTCGCGTTTCATATGTCCGTGTCCTTGTTCTCCGCGGGGTCGTCGACCTCGCTGTCCACTGCGACCGAATTGAGGTCCTTCTCATCGACCCTGGGCTCTACGGGTGTTACGGGCAGGTTCCTCGAGGTCGAGCGGGGGAGGTCCTTGAAGTCGACCTTGGGGGGCACCTCCTCTGTGACCGGGCCGGGAGCAGTGGCCGCATGCAGGTCCTCCTCTGGCTCGACCTCCGGTCCCTCCCCGACCGTTGCCTCCTCGGGTCCGTCCACCACGATGGTCGCGTCCTCCATTTCCTCCTCTGTACCAGGCTCGGCCTCCTCGGTTGTCCCCTCGTCGTCTGTCCCCAGGTCATCCAGGTCATCCTCCTTCTTGCCGCCGATCCGCTTCGTGAGGATGAGGAACATCAGCACGAGCGCCACGATGACAGCGATGATGGCACCGATGACCCAAGCTGGCATCCCGCCCTCTATCTCGCCGGGATCGGTCCAGTCCGCAGTGCTCTGCACCGCCGGTACGGCGCGCTCCATCTCCCCCTCGGGGGTGATGATGGTGAAGAACGAGAGGGGAGCGAAGTCATCGCCCTGGATGTAGACCTCCACGTCCAGACCCTTGTGGTCACCGGGCAGGACGATGTAGGCCACGCCGTCCGCCATCGTGTATCCGGAGTACACCTCCTCGCCGATGGTCAGCTCCACGTTCGCTCCTTCGATCGGGAGGTTGTGCGTGTCCATGAGCGGTCCGACGAAGAGTGTGAACTCGTCGGTAGGTCTAGGTACGACCGTCAGGGTCACCGTGGTCTCGGCGGTGAGGCCACGGAAGTCGGTGACTGTGAGTGTCACCAGGTACGAGGACTCCTCCTCGAACACGAAGGTGGGTGTGGCCCCCTCGAGGACCCGCTTGCCGCCCTTATGCTGGAATGTCCATGTGTATTCAGCGATCCCGCCGTTGCCGAGGGAGAGCGATCCGTCCAGCATCGTCTCCTCGCCCAGGTACGCCATCCGGTCGATGCCCGCGTGGGCCACGACCTCGAACAGCTCCCTGTAGAAGGTCGGGGGCACCGGGTCCATCAGTCCGTCCATCGTTATGTTCGTGTCGAACTTGAGCGGCTCGTGGCCGCTCTTGACGATGAAGACCTGGACCTCCCGGCCCTGGAATGCCATCGCAATCTCCACGTCGGCGATGCCCTCCGCATCGGTAACACCGAAGAACCGGAAGTCTGCGACGGTGACCCTCACCTTGGCGGCCTCCACCGGATCGCCATGGACGTCGACGAT
>JAUVRF010000517.1 GCA_030597775.1 Methanobacteriota archaeon
CCAGGCGAAAGAGGACAAGGACGAGACCAGGATGATAGGAGAAGAGGAGGACCACATACGCGAGACGATGGGCGACGCGACGGACGGCAACTCCGCCGACGCCCACTCGGTGTCCCCCTCCGACACCTGAGCCGAACGAGAGAACGCCCGTCCGCCCGCACCATCGGGCGGAGGGTGTGATGCATGAGCAGGTGATAGGTATGGCCTCGGAAGAGACTCGCACGAATGGCACCGACGACCCCCTCGCGGACGAGGGGCTACTGAAGTACGTCAGGATCCTCAAGGACAACGACGTCAAGGTGACATCCCAGCGGGTGCGTATCCTCGAGTACCTGGACCTGAGCCAGGGCCATGTCGACGCCGAGACCCTCCACAAGGTCCTGAGGAGGGAGAACCCCTCCCTTTCCAAGACCACGGTGTACAACGACCTGGAGCTCTTCCGCAAGAAGGGCCTGGTCTCGGTGCTCACCATATCCGGGACGGAGCGTTGGTACGAGATGGAGAGAGGCATGCATCACCACCTCCTGTGCGACGAGTGCGGGCGGATATACAACATCGACATAAGCTGTCCCTACCTGGGAGGAATGCTCCACGGGGAGCACAAAATAAAAGAGGTACACGGGTATTTCAGGGGCACCTGCAATACCTGCCTCACGGCAGGGACGGTCGAAGAGGACAAGGAGGATTGAAGATGGACAAGTACGAGTGCATGGTATGCGGTTACGTCTACGACCCAGAAGAGGGCGATCCCGACAGCGGCATCGAGCCCGGGACCGCCTGGGCGGACATCCCCGACGACTGGGTCTGCCCGGTCTGCGGCGCTGGCAAGGACGACTTCGAGAAGGTGTGAGCCCTTGAACATCGTCGAGCTCAAGCCCGACATCTACTGGGTGGGAGCCATCGACTGGGACCTTCGCAACTTCCACGGGTACCTCACCCAGAGGGGGACCACGTACAACGCGTACCTGATAATGGACGAGAAGATCGTCCTGGTGGATACCGTCAAGGCGCACAAGTTCGAGGAGATGGTGGCGAGGATCAGGAGGATCGTCGATCCCGCCAAGATCGACTACATCATCTCCAACCACGTGGAGATGGACCACTCGGGCTCCATCGCCAAGTTGCTGGAGCTGGCACCCAACGCGAAGGTGCTCACCTCCACCCGGGGCGAGAAGGGCCTGGCCCGCCACTACAAGGGCGCCTTCGACACGGAGGTCGTGGAGTCGGGCTCCACGTTGAACATCCGCAAGCGGAACCTGACCTTCGTCCACATCCCCATGGTCCACTGGCCCGATTCCATGGTCACCTACATCCCCGAGGACAAGCTGCTGCTTCCAAACGACGCCTTCGGACAGCACATCGCCTCCCACGAGCGCTTCGACGACGAGGTGGGCTGGTCGATCCTCCAGGAGGAGGCGGCCAAGTACTACGCCAACATCGTCATGCCCTACGGGGATCAGGTGAAGAAGGCGATCGGTGCCCTCGAGGGCCTCGAGATCGACATGATCGGCCCCAGCCATGGTGTGATCCTCCGTAGCCACATCGGCGACATGCTGGGAGAGTACGCCAAGTGGGTCGACCACCAGACCGAACCCCGGGCCGTCATCATCTACGACAGCATGTGGGGCTCCACGGAGGCCATGGCCTACAAGCTCTACGAGGGGCTCCTGGAGGGAGGCGTCCCGGTGGTCATGCGGAACCTCAAGACCAACCACATCTCGGACATCATGACCGACGTCATGCGGAGCCGCGCCATAATCCTGGGGGCTGCCACCCTCAACAACAACGTGATGCCCACGGTGGGGTCGATGCTCACCTACCTCAAGGGGCTCAAGCCCAAGAGGCGCATCGGATTCGCCTTCGGTTCCTACGGTTGGAACCCGAAGGTCCTGGGTGAGATGGAGTCCTTCATGGACGACCTGGGACGGGACCGGCCGATAGAGAGCGTCAACATCAACTTCGTGCCCGACCCAGAGGAGCTGGATGGCATGAAGGAAAAGGGGATCGAGCTTGCGAAGCACATAATCTAACGATAACGGAAGTAACTAAGGTCGAAAAGGTGGTCG
>JAUVRF010000157.1 GCA_030597775.1 Methanobacteriota archaeon
GGATATCCTGCCATGGGATAACAGCAATTTAGGAACGATGCTGTCCATCGTCAAGGCGTCCTGGTCGTGGTCCACACGGACCCTCACGTTGTTCATGAGGTGGTCGGTGTCGTTGCGCAGGGTCATCTTGAGGACGAGAACGGACCCCCGATAGGAGATGGATGTCTCGAAATGGGACGTCCACGCATCCTCGACCACATCGGCCCGGTCTGGTTTCCCCCCCGCGGCCAGTACATCCTCGATGGTCCCGAGGGCAGCATCGGTGGAGCCGTCCATAGAGAGGTCGCCCAGGCGTCTGTAGAGGGTGTCTCGGAAGGCATCGTCCTCCCGTCCACGCAACACGCAGAGCAACCCGGTAGACCCGTGTATCCCGACAAGGACACGATACCCATCCATCTCGAGTACCGCCGACCCCTCCGCACCCATGTTCGACCTGACCTTGTCAAGGGCATCCTGGTAGGGTCCGACGATGTCCTCGACCTTCCCAGTGGAGGCAGTGACCGTCCCCCTCGGGCCCAGGACCGCGACACCCTCGACGATGACGGTCCGGCTCGGTCCCTCTCCACCCCCGCTCACGACCCTGGTGCCTCCTGGCACGGCGGGTACCGCAGAGGCCCCTGATGGTCCCCCGACGGACGTGGCTCCCTTCTCAACCTCCACGAAGGCACCCAGCTCTGTGGCCTCGGGTCCAGCCAGGGCGGCAGATAGGACCTCGCTGTCCTCGGCGGTCTCGGACGGAGCAGGTCCCAGATCGACCCCCTCGTCCCCGTCGGGCTCGATGGTGGTGCGAACCTCTCCACGGCGCCGGGCGACCGCGGTGACCGACACCACGACGATCACTGAAAGGGCGATGATCATCAACCACAGCATCCAACCCTGTGATCCATCCGTCCCCGAGCTGGTCCTCTTGGTTATCTCCAGCACCAGGGTCGTGGTGTTCTGGGCACCGGATGGGTCCATGACCGTGAACTGGATGAACGTGTCCCCTGCCCGATCGAGGGCCCTGAACCGGAACAGCAACCCCTCTTGGGACACGAGACCGACCATCGTCTCATCGAAATCGGTGGTCCAGAAGAGAGCATGGTTGGGGTCGTCCCTGTCCAGGGTGTAGGCGTTGGGGTCCTGGATGTACACGGAGAGGTCCACGAGGAACTCCTCTAGGACCGACGATTCTCGGGGGTCCAACGTGAAGTGAATGGAGGGGCCGATGTTGGGAACCTCCTTCCACCGGATGGTCCAGGCCTGTATGGTGATGTCCCTGCCATCGGTGACAGCCAACTGGACGTCCACGAGGACGGTTCCCTCCAGGAAGGGTGGGTCCCAAGCGATGGTCCCTCCCTGACTGATGGTCATCCCTCCGGGGCCATCGAGCAGGTGATAGCTTAGCACGTCGCCATCGGGGTCCTCCGCCTCTATAGAGTAGATGTACGGGGTCGCCAGCTTAGCGCCCAGGGGTGGGTCCGAGAGAATGATGGGCGGCAGGTTGTCGGCTCCCTTCGGGAGATTAACGTGAATGATGATACTGTCCCGGGACGATGCGTAACCGTCGTGGACCTCAACCTCGATCACCACGTCGGCACCGGCAAGGTCCGCCAGGGGGGTCCATACAAGTCGTGCTTGGATGGTACCCTCGACCCGGGCCCCGTCGGGTCCCTCGGTCATTATTACCGCCATGCCAGATGAGTACAGGTCCTGGATGTCGATATCGACGATGAACAGCTCTCCCACCATCGCAGTTCCCCAGTCCGGGATCGATATAACGGGTACGTCGTCGTACACGACGGAGATCTCGATCCCGTTCTCGTTGCCGGCCGCGTCCGTGAGCACGAGGCTCACGGTGTAACTGCCAAGGACATCGAACAGATAGGAGGGTGATACTCCCTCCAGCTGGACAGTCGCCCTCGCCTCGTTCATGAATGTGACGTACCATGTGTAGCTGGTAATGCCGATGTTGTCGTAGCAGGCGGAGGCGTCGAGAAGGCCGTCCGAGGGTTCGAACACGACCGCATTGGAAACGCCCTCGATCACGGGTGGTGTGGTGTCCCGGACCCGTACCCAGAAGGCCTCATGGGCCTGGTTCCCGGCCATGTCCCAGACGGTCAGGGTGCCCGTGAAGTTGCCCGGGTCAGGGAATGCATAACCGAAGGAGGAGGTCTCCCAGGTCAGGGTCTGGTCGACCACCTCGATGGTCCAGAGGAAGGTTCCCACATGGGTATCGAAGGCCGGGTTGTTGTCCGTGGTGGCGGTCCCGTCGAAGAAGAACAGGACGTCCTCGTCCACAGTGACATTTCCCGTGAAGCGGATCACGGGCGGTGTCCTGTCGTTTATCAGGACGATCAACGAGTCCGTCCCGACGTTGCCCGCGGCATCTGTCACTGTGAGGTTGATCCAGTACTTGCCAGGCACGGAGAAGACGTACTTGGCCTCGTCGCCGATAAGGACCACCTCCACACCGTCCTCGTCGAAGGACCACCGGAAGAGCCCGGTCCTGTGGAAGCTGGGATCGTTGTCGGAGGAACCCAAGCCGGACAGCGTGACCACGAGGTTCTCGTCGACGACCTGGTCGATCCCTGCCCGGGCGACAGGTGCCTTGACGTCGATCAGGTCCAGAACGAGATGGGAGCTTCTGTTGACGAAGTGGTTACCTTGGTAATGGACGCCTTCCCGGGTGTCATCGATCATTATCTCGTGGGGCGTCTTCCAGGTCCGGTCACCGTCCTCGTCCGTGAACTCGTAGAGCCGCATGATCTGATCGGCCAGGGAGGTGTTGATCACCTCCTCGCCCGTCGCGTCCGTGACGATGAGGTACTCTGGTGTGAAGAGCGTTCCCCCCCAGGGGAGAGAGGGTTCGACGGTCACGAACCACAGCACCTCGACCCGTCCCCCACCGGTCGACAGCACGGAGGTCCTGTTGAGGGTGGTGTTGAGGAGCCATGCATCACCGCCGTCGCTGGCGTCCACATCGTAGCCCGTGCGACCCGGGACCGCCTGAATGGTGCAATTACGCATCTCGACACGACTGCCCACGTGATACGCCCTAATTCCCGTCCCACGGAGGTTGGTCAGCGAGCAGTCCTCGAGGTGGATTATGGAGCCGTTCACCTCAAGGGCCGAGCCGACGACATCGTCGAAGGTGCATCCCTTGACGAAGACCTCGGAGCCGCCCCGGACCCGAAGACCAACCTGTGATCCTGAGAGGTCAAGGTCCGTGATGGTGATGAACAGGGAGCTGTCGATGTCCAAGCATGCCAGGTTCCAGGTCGGGCATCCGTTGAAGGTGCTATCGCTGATACGGCTCCCGCCGGAGTTGTCGTGGACCTTGAAGGTACCATTGGTGAACACGCAATCGGAGACGATGAAACCACCCGATCCGATGACCATCATGCCCTGGGTGACACGGACACGCCGCATCGTCACGCTGTTCGTGGCGAGAGCACCAGTGCTCGCGTTGGCGTTCAAGAAGCTGCAATCGACCATCAACATCGAGCCCGCGTGCAGGTCCTCCAAACCCCAGGTCGTGTAGTTGGACACCGTAACGTTGGCGAGGGTCAGGATGGGCCTCTCACCAACCTTGGACTCCAACAACATGGCCATGGGGACAAGCCCGCCCCCCTCGAAACTGCAGTCCCTGATGACGGGGGAAGCGGAGAAGGTGCCCTTGATCTCCCAAAGGGCCCACGAAGATGTGAAATCACAACCGATCACCTCTGGTCGGGATGTCCCGTTCATCAGTATGGACAGTCTGTTTTCCAAGAAGGTACAGTTCCTCACGACTGGAAGGGAACCTTCGAGTTTCAAGGCATAATAGCAATCGATGAAGGTCACGTTCCCGATGGCCGCCGAGTCTCCCAAGACCTCCAGCGCGGCTTTGGAATTGCCGAGTCCGCCATCGTGGAATGAGGAGCTCTGGACGATCAGGCTTCCCTCCGATCTGACCGTAAAATATGGGCCCGGGTAACCCTCTCCAGCAAGGCGCGAACCGTTCATGATGCGCAAGGTCGATAGGAGGGAGGCCGAGATGCCAGAACCATTAGTAAAGTGGCTGAGGAAGGTCAGGTTCCCGTGGCTTATGTTGAGGCTACCTCCCGGGTTCACCATGAACCATCCACGGAACCTCGCTGAGGAATTGACCAGCTCGGAATACCCGTCGCAGGTCCACGAGACGTCGGAGTCCACATCGCCGTCTATGGCCATCGGGCAGTCGTAGAAGGAGCCGTCCTGGATGTCGAGGTCGGACCCAGAGGTTGCCACCACCGCCCTCGGGGTTCCGAAAAAGACCGTGTTCGCCAGGACATTGTTCATCCCAGAATCCGTGAGGTTGACCCCCACGCTGCAATTGCTCAGGATAAGATGATCGATCCTGTTGTTGTGGGTCTGGTTCCCTGTGATCCAGACGGCCGTGGTCGAGGATGCGATGGTGAGATCGACAAGGGAGCAGTCACGGGTACCGTCGCGAAGCTTGACGGCCGTGGAGTCCACATGGGACAGACTGGAATCGCGCAACACGACCTCCATGGAGCCGATGATGTCAACAGCCACTTTGGCCTCGAACACGGACATGGTCATGATCGTGACCTTGGTGCACCCCTCGATGACAAGGGCCTCAACGCCGGACGTCAGCAGGCAATCGACCATGACGACGTTCGAAGTATCGATCATCGAGACCAGGCCATCGGAGCCGTTCACTTGGCACAGGTCCATGAGGATGTTGATGCATTGGACAAAGGAGATCCCTTGGATACCGGCATCGACGGTGCAACCCCTGAACACCAGGGCCGTGGAGTTCACGGCCGAGAATCCAGTGATCGTGGCTCCCTTGGACACTACGTTCCTCAGGGTGACATTGGTCACGTCGACCATCGAGATCGATACGTTGCCGCCGGATAGTGTGACCCGGGTTAGCGTCACGTCGCCTGGATAGGGTAATGACGTGTTGATGAGCACCACGGTGTCTAGTGCGGTCGCATCTATCCCGACCAGATATAGGCTCCAACAACGTTCCAGGTAGAAGGCGACATCGGGTTGGCCCAGGATGGTGACGTTCCTGATGTAGCTCGCGCCGACCCTACTGAGGTGTATCGCGTTGTTCATGAAGGAACCGTTGGAGGTGAGCCCATCCACCGTGAGCTGGCTCAGAAGGTCCGCATAGAGACCAGTGTGTGTGATGTTGGTCAAAGTGAGGTTATGGATATTGGTCAACGAGCCGGTCACGTTCATCCCAAAATCGCAGTCCTTGATGAGGACGTTCTCGATGGAGTTGTAATTATGGTCCACTATCAGTCCGGTCCGACAGTTCCTTATCGTGCAGTTGCGGATCAGGTTGTTGTTCGATGATAGTTTTA
>JAUVRF010000310.1 GCA_030597775.1 Methanobacteriota archaeon
AAGCCCCTTGTTCCTGGGCTCGGCTGCGGGATGGTACGGGACCCCGTACCATTCGTTCTCCACAACGGGCGCCAGCGACGTTCTGATGACGGACCTCAACGGGGATGGATACGCTGACGTTGTGTTCGCCCAGGAGCGCGACTGGCAGGGTCCGTTCGTGAAGAGCACCCTCTTCTGGGGTTCCGCGTCCGGTTGGAACGCGACACCGGACATGGAGTTCTCCACCACCGGGGCCTCGGGAGTTGTGGCGGTCGATCTCGATAATGACCTCCTGGATGACCTGGTCTTCGCATGCTACGAGGGCGCTGACTACGAGACGGACAGCATGGTCTTCATTCAAGAATCGGCAGGATTCTGTGGTACTGTACCGTCGGTCATGTTACCCACTGTTGGGGCCCGTGCCGTTGCAGCCGCCAACCTGAACATCGATGGCTACATGGACCTGGTCTTCGCGAACTCGTACGACGGACAGACCTACGAGGTCAACAGCTACATCTACTGGAACGAGCACGGCAGTGGTGGTACCTTCGACCCGACCCCTACCGAGTTGCCAACCATCGGTGCGATGGATGTTGTGATCGCCGACTTCAGTGGGTCGGGAAGTGATATGGACCTGATTTTCGCTAATAACCGGAACGCAACGTCGGGATACTATACGGAGTCCTATTACTACGACAATGACGGGGGAACATTCGCCTCCTCGCCGGACATACGGATCCCGACCGAGGGTGCCTATGCGGTGGCGACCTTCGGTGGTTCGAACCTGAAACCCGTTTTCGCCTGTCGCAATAACGGCACGACCCATCGCGTCCCCTCGGTCGCCATGCTCGGACCGAGCTTCCAAACTCCGCTCGAATTCCCGACCGTGGGCGCCGTCGATGTTCTCCCGATCGAGATCAACAACCAGGTACACGGTGGTTACTTAAGCCAGGCCATCACCCCGGACCCGAACGACAACATCGGTGGGTTCCACACCCTTCGTTACTCGGCCACTTTCGATGACTACCAGGCAGGCGCGATATCGATAATGGACGCCGATACCGGCGAGAAGCTCGCCGAGATCCCGATCAGCGAGGGAGACCAGGAGTGGGACCTCAGGGGGCTGTTCTCGTACCGCGACCACCCCTCCATCCGTGTCAACATCGATGTGACGGCGCTGGGCGGCAGGACCGACTTCGCCCTGGACGACCTGTGGCTCAACTGGACCGAGAGGGTCATGATGGCCCCCGTGGTGGTCGACCTGGACCTGGGCAACAACACGGTCCTTCGCACTGAGACCATCAGGCTCTGGGTCAACGTCACCGACGAGTACGACCGCCCCGAGGAACTGGTGGTCCTGATCGAGCACCAGCTCGAGGGGGACACCTTGTGGAAGACCACGATGCTCGGCTCCCTGACCTTCGTCGACGGACTCTGGTGGAGGGACGTGAGCCCGGACCGGTTCGAGGCCATCGGCGAGTACAGCTTCCGCGTCAACGTAACGGATAACGACCGGGAGAGCTCGGGCTACATCGATTTCCCCCAGACCCTGGAGGTGCTTCCGAACCTCCCCACGGAACCGAGACTGCTGGAGGCTACCGCAGGCGATGGTGTGGTCTCCCTGGAGTGGAGAGCACCCCTGGAAACGGGGGACATGCTCCTTAGCGGATACATGCTGTACCGGGGCCTGTCGGAGGATGGGCTGTCCAGCTACCAGTCCCTTGATGCATTCACATTGGACCTCGACGATACGACCGTTACAAATGGAATTACGTACTACTACGCCGTCCGGGCCCTCTCGGAGGTTGGCGACGGGCCCCTGAGCGCCATCGTCCATGCCACACCCATTGGGATACCAGGCATTCCCCTCTCCTTCGAGGTCGAAGCAGGCAACGGACAGGTGGTCCTGTCCTGGGACGCTCCCGGCCTGGATGGTGGTACTCCCGTCCTCGGGTACAACATCTTCAGGGGCCTCGAGCCCGGCCTCCTCGATTGGCTCTCGGCTGAGAACGGGACGACCTTCACGGATTCCTCGGTCACGAACGGTGTGACCTACCATTACATGGTGATCGCCCGCAACATCGTGGGGGATGGCCTGCCCACCGAGGTCCTTTCGGCGACACCCATCGGCCTTCCCTCCGCCCCTGGCGATCTTGCCGCATCCTCGGGCCTCGGCGAGGTCCAGCTCACATGGCTGGTCCCGGATGACACGGGTGGTGGTGACCTTGTTATGTACATCATCTACCGAGGCGACGACCCGGACGACCTGGAGTCCCTGATCGAGGTCGGGGTAGGTTCCACCAACTACTACGATCCCGATGTGACCGCCGGTACCACCTACCACTACCGGATCTCTGCTGTGAGCGCGGCGGGCGAGGGGGTCATGAGCGTATCGGTGTCCGCAACCCCATATGGACCGCCGGGCCCGCCCCTCGACCTGGCCGCCATAGAGGGGGATGGCAAGGTCACCCTGACCTGGGCCACCCCTCAGGATGATGGTGCCGCGATCATCACAGGATACGTTGTCCTAAGGGGCCTGACCTCGGGCAACCTCGAGGAGATCGCCACCCTGGGCCTGGTCCTGGAGTACGTGGACAGCTCGGCGGTGAACGGTGTCACGTACTTCTATTCTGTAGAGGCCACCAACGAGGCTGGCGGAGGTACCTTGACCGTAGCCGTGGAGGCTACCCCCTTCAAGGCAGCGGTCGTGCCCGGACGGATCACGATCCTCAACGCCGAGGCGAAGGGTGCCAAGGTGATCCTGGCCTGGGCGGTTCCCAACGAGGATGGGGGCAGCCCCATCACGGGTTACGTGATCCTCCGGGGCGAGACACAGGACACCATGGTCGAGATCGACCAGGTCGGGTTGGTCCTATCCTACACCGACGATGACGTCGAGAGGGGCAGGACGTACCACTACGCTGTCGTCGCGGTGAACGCCGTAGGGCAGGGCGAACGATCCACCGCACAGAGGGTGGATGTGGCGGAGGCCGAGACCGATGAGGGCGTGTCCATGCTCTGGATCGGCCTGGCCATCGTTATCGTGGTCGTGGTGATCCTGGCCCTCCTCCTCGTGAACAGGGGCAAGGGGACCGGGACGGGTCCCGACGAAGGGACTCCAGAGGACGATGCCCCTGAAGAGGAGACCGCCGATGAAGAGCCCCAGGAAGGGGAAGAGGAAGGTAACGATGAGGAGGAACCCGAACCGGAGATCGTCATCGAGCACATAGAGGTCTGAGGCACGGCACCCGTCTACCTGGCTCCCAGTTCGACGACGGAGTGGTCGATCCGGATCTCCGACCGCTTGTTGTGAACGCCATAGCGTCGCCCATGTTCATGACATGGCTCCAGGGGAAAATGAAGGTTGCATTGGACTAGGCGTGTTCTAT
>JAUVRF010000056.1 GCA_030597775.1 Methanobacteriota archaeon
GACATCCGACTGGACCTTCTTAGCGCCCATCTCAACAGGGGTGGACACCGGAGCCAAGGGCACCAACACCAACGGCTTCGCCCTCGGCGACTTCAACGAGGACGGCCACATGGACATCGTGGGAGGTGGGTACCAGAAGACGCTCCGTCTGTTCACCGGCTTAGGGAACGGCTCGTTCACGGTGTCGACGTTGGGTACGCTTCCGACCAATCTGATCTCGATAGCCACCGGGGACATGGACAACGATGGCCACCTGGACCTGCTCACGGCCCTGTACAGCGGACGCCTGGTATCGTTCATGGGTCACGGGAACGGCACCTTCGAGACCAAGTCCTCCGTCTACCCCATGCCTGGTACCAACACGGGCGAGAAGGGCATTGGTCTGGCGGACCTCGATGGCGACGGCAACCTGGACATACTCGTCGACAGAGGAGGCCTGCACTTCCACACTGGTCACGGAGATGGTGTGAACTTCACCTACATCGGCCTCATTCAGGACGCCATAACGCCCGGTGAGATGGAATTAATCGACCTGGACGATGACGGGGACCTGGACCTGATCGTGGCCAGGTCCAACCAGAGAGGGGTAAAGACCTTCGAGAACCAAGGGATGTGGAGGAACGCACCTCGCTTCGTTGCCCGGCATGAGAAGGTGATCTCATCTAGCTACATGATAGGGCTGACCAGGAGCCAAGGGACCATCGGTGGTACCGGCTCCGCCACCTCACCGGTCCATGACATGGGTAACGTCGTGGATTGGAGATACGTTCAGCTCGAGCATGGGTCCATCAAGGGCCAGACCCTCGATCTGGAGGTGCGGGCGTCCCTCGACAACTCCACGTGGACGGCCTGGGCACATGTGTTCCCGGATGGCTCCCCCGAAGAGGGTCCGCTGGCAACGGTGGCATTCCCCGGCGGTCCGACGGGTAGGTACGTGCAATGGAGATTGGCGTTCGCGAACGCGGGCGCCATCGACACGCCCTTCGTGAGGTCCGTGAACCTCCTCGGCGTGGCGACGGACCCGTCCGTGGAGCTCCGATGGAGGCAGACAGAGGATTCCCACCTCGCCACCTGGTCCACAGCCACCATGTCCAAGGTGTCGGCCGGCAACTACACGGGTTCGGTCCCGGCCGGACCGGTTGGACCTTCAGGTCACCTGGTCCTGGCCGTCTCCGCTCGCAAGGCCGGAGGCGTGGAAGGACAGACCACGACCCTGGCCTACAGGGACGACACGGGACCTGTTCTCATGTGGGCCAAGGCCCTGCCGTACTACTCGAACACCACGACCGCCGTGAGGATCGTCGCGGACCTGGAGGATACCACGGGTGTCGAGAACGCAACGCTGTTCTACACGTTCGACAACTCCACCTGGAGCAACGTATCGATGACCCTCGGCCATGACCGCTCCACCGACCTGGATGGCGATGGCGACCCGGAGGTGGCGGTCTCGGTGGGGACCAGCTCGGCCGTCTACATACTCGATGACGACCTCACCACCAACTGGTCGATGACGGGCCTGGGCTCGGGCGCCGAAAAACCGATGGTCTCAGGGGACCTGGACGGTGGCGGGGCGCCCGAGCTCGTGATCGGCGACCCCTCCTCCAACGCGGCCACCTTGTGGGTCCTCAAGTACAATGCGACCTCCGCAGACTACGAGGTGACCTACACCCACATGGCCACGGTCGACAGCCCCGTGTACAGCTTGGAGCTGGCCGACGTCGATGGGGACGGCAGCCTTGAGATCCTGAGGGGCCAGCAGAACGACCAGTGTGTCGTCTCGTCGTGGGACGGCACTGCCATTCGGGACATCCACTCGTTCTTCCTGGCCCAAGACCCCCTCATGATCCGGGTCCTGGACTGGGACGGCGATGGACAGATGGAGATCATCTCCGCCGACAGGACCAACACAGGCAAGATCAGGGTCTATTCATGGACAGGCTCGACCTTCGCCCTCGAGTATGAATCGCCCGGCCTGGGCGGCCCTATCTACGGTTTCGCCATGGCGGACATGGACGCCGACGGCAGCCTCGACATGGTGGCGACCGTTGAGAACTACTACTCGAACTACTACGGGATCCTATACATGCTGACCTGCACCGGACCCGATAGCTACGAGATCCTGTGGAGGGGCGGCCACCCTGGCCGTTACCCCTATCTCCAAGACGCCGCCGACTGGGACGGTGACGGCATGATCGAGGTCGTTGTTGGACATTACAATTACCCGGGATTCCCCTACGGCACCTACGTCTACACCTACGAATGGGACCCCATCACCGGCTCACTGGTGGAGGATTGGACCTCCTTGCCCCTACCGTACCTGTACTCTGGCCGGGCAAGGTTCGCAGACCTGGACGATGATGGCGAGCTGGAGATGATCGTCCCGTGCAGGAACGGGGTCGTGTACGTTTACACACCGGACAGCAGGGGACCATCCTTCTCCTCCTCGGATATGGGCAGTTCTGCCGGCACCTACTATAGCGGGGCGATCACCCCTCTGGGAACACCGGATACCTGGTCTGCGACCATACCTTCGCCGTCGACCGAAGCGACGGTCAGGTACTACATCGTCGCAACCGACGCCAGCGGGCTGACCACCACCACCAGGACCCATATCTACTATGCCGACGGAACGGCACCCACTATCAAAGGCGTCACTTCGCCCCCCACATACCTGCGGGTACAGGACAGCTTCGAGGTGTACTGCAACGTCACCGACGCCGTATCCATCGGCGGCGCGTGGCTGGAGTACAACGTGACCGGGAGCAACTGGACCTCCATCCCGATGACCCGGCTCACCACCGGCCTAACGGCCCACTTCACGGCCACCATCCCCGCCATCGGGTCCGCCACCACCGTCACCTACAGGGTGAGGACCGTTGACCTGGCCGGCAACGCCGCAACATCCCCACCGCAGTCATACGTGGTCGACACCGGCCCATCCTTCAACTGGATGAAGGACGGGTTCGGCTCGCCCTTCAAGTGGGAGATCAACGTGACGGACAATGGCGGCGTGGCTTCGGTGGTCATCTCGTACTCCACCGACCGGGTCACCTGGCTGAACGCCACCGTCACGAACTCGGGGAACATCTACTCGGCCAGCGTGGATGTCGACCCGAACGCGACGGTCTTCTTCGAGGTCACGGCCACCGACAACCTGGGACTCATCAACTCCTCCCGCGGGAGGACGGGCGACAGCAACCTGACGCTCCTCGTCGCGGACCCGTTGGCCCTCACCACGGAGGAGCAACAGGTGCACCAGTTACTTCTCGACCTGTACTACACCATGACGATGTTGGACGACGACCATGCCTCCATCGCCAACCTCTCGGCCGCGGACCTGGTGGTCGCGGTGGACAACGGAAGGATCAGCTCCACCCTGATAGCCGACCTCGTCGACGATGGCGTCTCGGTCCTCCTTCTGGACGATGGCATGAGGAACTTCGCCACCACGGGGTGGAGTTCCAGTTACTACGCGAGCTACATGCACCTCTCTGTCGTCAACCAGGAGGAGCCCTTTGTTGCCTACTACAAGGCCATCACCCAGATCCAGGTCGGTGATTACGCCGGGAGGGCCAGTTCCATTCCCTCGGGCTGGACCCTCGTTGCCATGAACCAGAACAACGGCCATTACACCGTGTTGAAGAAGGTGAACGCAACCTCTGGTGGGAAGGCCGTGACCTTCCCTTACGACGTCCGGTTCTTGACCAGTAGCGGGATGTATTTCCTCGAGCAACTGATGAACTGGACGCTGGGTGAGAGGTTGGACGGGCCGTTGAACGCCACAGCGGACCACGTGGTCCTCGTCATCAACGACGACGACTGGACGCTGTCCACCAGGGAGACCAACGTCAAGACGCTCTTGGACAGTTGGGGGTACGACGTCCAGCTGCTGCGCATCAAGGATGTCCCCAGGTTCAACGCCACCAACGCAACGGCCGTGATGGTCCCGGCATACTACACGGGTTACGGGGACCAGGGATACTTCTGGGACAAGTTCATGGACCAGGGCGTCCCCGTCATCCTCTTGGCCAACGCCCTGTACACATACAGGTCCTCGAACAGGGCCAGTAGTAGTGGTAACTATCACTACGCCATCGTCACCGAGGATATGTGGTTCGTCACCGGCTACAACGGGACCCGGTTCTACCGCCAGAACGGAGGCTACGGTTACGCCTTCTACAACGCCGCCCCCCCTGGATGGACGGGCCTTGGCCACATCAATGCATACACCGCCTACCAGAACCTGTGGTACAAGCAGACCTCCTCGGGCACCCTGGGCTTCGCCGACATGTCGGACCCCCACTACTACATGCCCGACGGGGAGTTCCTGCTCTACCGGATGCTGACCAACGCCACAGGCAGCACCATGCCGGCGAACCCCACCGTACCATCTGGGAACGTGGTCATGGTCATTGCCGGAGGCACGGGCGGGACCACCCCTACGCTGACGGCACAGGAGACCGCCCTGGCCGACATGCTGACCTCTTGGGGCCATACCCTCTACTACCTGCCCCAGAGGAACATGTCCCGGACCAATGTGTCGGCGGCCAAGGCCATCGTGGCCACCCACTGGGTCGACACCAACGTGAACTCCAAGGCCTTCTACGATGACGCTCTCTCCCAGGGTATAGGTGTGGTCCTCTGCTACGATGCAGGTAGGACATACGGGAGCAACTGGTACTATAATTCCTACTGGGAATACCGCTACTCGCGGGTCGTGAACATAACAACGATATTCAAACACCACACATCGGTGAACTTCTACCACCAGGACAGCGGGACCAGCGTCAGGGTCACCCAGACCAGTCCCGGCTGGACCGTGTTGGCGAATTCCGGCAACACGTACTACTCCACCTGGCAGCAGAAGGCGGGCTCCAACGGGAGCTTCGGCTTCATCGCCGGCCTCAACCCCGCCTACCTGAACATACACGGTATGTACTTCCTCGAACTGGCGGTCAACTACTCGATGGGTGTCGATGTGCCGGCATTGATCGTCGTCCCCGCTGGCAACGCCGTCTTCATCACCACCGGTGCGGACGCGGACGGGCCCGTGCTGAACTCCCACGAGACCCCGGTGGTGTCCGAGCTCACCCGGTGGGGATACAACATCACCTACGTGTACCAGAGGGACGTGCTCACCGTGAACTGGACCAACGCGTCCATGGTCGTGGCCGCTGACTGGATCAACTCCTTCCGCCGGTGGAACGCCGTCCTGGACGGCGCGGTGGATGGGGACATCGGCGTCGTGCTCCTGTACCGGGGCTCCTCGGCGTACCAGCCTTCCATTCCCAGCTACGACCAATGGCAGCGGAGGATGCTCTACGTGGAGAGCCCGACGGCCTTCTACGAGGGCATGGCCGGCTACGGTTTCTACGGCCAGCAGTCGGGCTACGGGCACTACTGGCAAGGCACGGTAGCGGGCTTCACCCGCATCGGCGACAACTACTATGGCGGGGGCACCGCCTTTTACAAGGGCGGGTCCACCGACGCCCACGTGTGCGTGCTCACGTACGACCCCGCATACATGCAGCCCCTGTCGCTGATGGAGCGGATGTTCAATTTCTCCCAGAACATCTCCATCGCCTCCATCCCCACGTCGGCGGAGGTGGTCCTCCTGGTGGCCAACAACGACCCCCTCGACCCCGTTCCCAACTCCCGTGAGGCCTACCTCAAGGCCTTCATCGAGAACATGGGTCTGACGGTGGAGGTGCGACCCTGGATGGACGCACGACGCTACGACTTCTCGTCGTCCCGCCTGGTCGTCTATACCGAGGACCTGAGGATAGGGACCGACACCCACACCAAGATCATCGATCAGGGCGTGGGCCTGGCCCTCTTCTACACCGCCGGCATCGGCTCGGGAGGGACCTGGTACAGCAATTGGGCCGCCTCGGGCAACTGGTGGGTCATGACCTGCAGCCCGGGAGGTGGCTACCTAGAGGGTTACACCGGGATGTCCTTCCAGGTCATGGACGAGCGCCAGACCTTCTGGCGCAGCTCCAACACCCCACCGGGATGGAACTTCGCGGCATACAACAACTACAACTCGGGATACAGGACCTCCCACTGGCGGGAGAACACGACCTCGGGAGGCCACGGAGCGTTCCTGGGCTTCGACGTGAGACTGCTCAACGACGATGGTCGGGAGATGGCCCGGACGATGATCGAGTGGTGCCTGGACGGACAGGTGGACCAGAGGATCGTAGGGGAGGGGAAATCCGTCCTCGTCATCCGCTCCACCGATACCATCACGCCCACCCTCACGGCCCTTGAGAGCGCGGCAAGCGACCTCCTCATCGCCAACGGCCTGAACGTGGTCTATGTGGCCAATTCCCATATCGGGACCACGGACCTTACCCGGTCCAACGGCGTCTACCTGGTCGAGGGGCTCGTGACCCCCACCCTGGTCAACCAGTGGGTGTCCGCGGGACTCCGTGTGGGGTTGATGTACACGGGTTCCAACGACTTCGGTGGAAGCTGGACCTGGCAGGACCATCCGAACACCCGCAGGTACACGGCGACGGGGGCCTCGGGCTTCAACAACTACTTCGCCGACTCCCAGTTCACGGCGGAGAACGCGGGCTCGGTCTACCTAACGCATGCGAACCATCCTTCGGGTTCCATCAGGGACGGCCACGGCTACTACACCAGCTACTGGTCCGGTGGCCACCGCACCGACGGCACAAGCGGGGGAAGGGTGGCGTTCCTCACCTTCGACCCGCGGGACCTCACGTTGGCGGGCGAGGCCATCTACGGCAACTTCATCGCCTGGGTCGATGGAAGGCCCTACCCCATGGCGAACACCAGCTCGGGAAAGGTGGCCCTGGTGGTCAACACCTACGACACGTCGGGAGGCACCCTCTCCCTCCGTGAGGAGGCCCTCAAGGACAACCTGACGGCCATGGGCCTCTCCGTCGAGTACGTGAGCCACGTCAACAGCTCCCGCACCGACTTCTCAAGGTCGCTGTTCGTCGTCTTCTGCGACCACGCACCGCCCCGGTACCTGGTCGACCACCTGGTCGACGACCTGGGCAAGGGCGTCGGCATGTACTACAGCTCCGCGTGGCGCCACGGCGGCTCGTGGGGATGGCCGGGAGGAATAGGGGCGAGCACGTTCCGTGTGACGAACAACTCCACCTTCATGGCCAACTACTCGGCCTCCACCAACTACGTCATGGGAAGCGGGACGCCCTCCCATCCAGAGGTGTACAATTACATCCCATCGGGATGGACCCTCGTGGGTCACATGTCGTCCAGCGGCTACTACCGTTGCGCCTTCTCCCGGGAGAATTCGACCACCGGCGGCCGGGGCGTCATATTCACCTTCCGCCCAGACGACCTGACCTCGGTGGGCGTCGGCGTGCTCAACGAGACCTACTACTACCTGCTGGGTGCCAACGCCACCATACCGGACGGCAACGCCGACCTGACGGTGACGGCCGTCGCCATCGACGCCCCATCGTACTCGGCGGGCGATACCGTGACCGTCAATGCAACCCTCAAGAACCAGGGCACCTCTGACGTCAACAGGAGCTTCACTGTCGTGTTCATGGTGGACGGGACCGTCTTCGGTTCGGTCCTCGTATCCAACCTGTCCAACGGTGCCAGCCAGAATGTCAGCATGAACTGGACCGTGCTCCCTGGCACCCATGTGGTCAAGGTGGTGGTGGACAGCACCGGCGTGGTGCCGGAATCGAACGAGGCGAACAACGAAAAGGAGCTGACGGTCGCTAACGTGGCGGGTCCCGACCTGACCATCGAGGCCGTCTCCATGCAACCCGTCACGAGGGAGGACGGGAACTTCATCAACGTGACCGTGAGGGTCGCGAACGTGGGAACAGTGAATGTAACGAACGAGATAGAGGTGATGGTATTGAACGGAGCGAGGGGGATGGGCTCCGTCTTCATCCAGGGCATCGCCAAGGGGAAGAACGCCACGGTGACGCTGATCGTCCTGGGTCTGCTGACGACCGCCAACATGACGGTCCACGCGGACTGGGGCGACCGTGTCCTGGAGACGGACGAGACGAACAACACTTACGCCCTGGTCGGAAGCATCGGTCCGCCCACCGGACAGACCGTTGAGGCGAAGAAGGGCACTTGGATACGGATCGAGTTCACGGCCGAGGAATGGACCCACGTGTACACACCCGCCACGGCCAGGTTCTTCGACCCGGAGGACAATAATGTCGAAACGATGTCGTACAACGCCGGGAGCTGGGGAACCAGGACCATGACCTACCTGCTGGACAACGACGGCACCTGGGAGCTGGTCGTATCGTACGACCAGACGGCCTTCGACTACACGGCTCACATCACCGTCACAGACCCGACCACGGTTATCGAGACGACCTACCAGTACATCCACAGGGTCGGTTCCGGCA
>JAUVRF010000374.1 GCA_030597775.1 Methanobacteriota archaeon
GGAAGGTACTGGGTCAGATCCGGTGCAAGACGTGCAGCACCCTCATCCCGCTGTACTCCCTCGAGCGACCCATCCACATCGAGTGCCCCGGCTGCGGCAAGAAGGGCAGCATCAACTGATGGCTCCCAACGGTCCCAGAACCCTCATATACCAGCCCCAGCAATAGCCAGACCTGTAGCCGGAGGGGTTCGTGCTGAGCGGGAATGACAGGGTTGTGATCACGGGCGGGGACATCGACCGTGACAGGCACACCACCTGGAGGTCGACCGGAGTGGTCATCGTCGTGCTGCTGCTCCTCCTGTTCTCGATAACCTGGGTCTTCACCCGGCCCATCTTCGAGCCCGAGGAGGAGGAGGCAGAGCCATACGCCTGGCAGGTGCCAGCAGAACCCCTGGTCATCTCCGAGGACACCACGTGGACGGGTCGGACCGAGACCCTGGACCAGCCCGTCGTGATCCAACAGGGCGTCACCCTCCGCATCGAGGATAGCGAGATATCCGTGGACCTGCTGGACCTGGTGTTCTGGCAACGGCCGGCCTTCAGGGTCCGGGCAGGTGGTGCCCTGGAGGTCGTTGGCTCCACAATTCAATTGGTGCAGGACGACGAGGTCGCCAACGCGGTGCTGGGGGCATTCCATCTCTCCGAGTACAGTGTGCCCAACCTTGCCAGGCTGGTGAACCTGGGTAACGCCACAGATCCGGTCCTGTCCTTCGACTACATGTGCAGGTATGCTCCGGTACCGATAGCCATTGGCGTAATACCCGAGCACCAACCGGGTTTCGATGTGGTCAAGGTCTACGAACCTAAAGGGTCCGAGGTGGGGACCTGGACGTCTGTGTCTGTATCCTTGCAGGATTACGCCGGTTCCCGTCCCCAGGTGGTATTATTCCCTCAAAGCTTCCCCGATGGCCTTATGTTCATCTCGAACCTGCGTGTCGAGGATGGGGCGGCGGCCCCACGTGGGGATTGGTTCAGGACAGGCAATCCCCTTTTGGACGGATGGAAGACCGATGGCATCGGAGAACTGAGATCGCTGATGGAGAATTACATCAACGGCTCTAGCTACTCGAGGGGCGCGGACGATCTGTGGAGAGGCCTGATAGAGGCGGACGGCGACGTGACCCTCGAGGATTCCTTCATCAAGGCCCCCGATGACCTCTCGAGGAGGGGGGCCACGGAGAGGGTGAAGGAGAGCCGAGAGGGCGACCCTGCCCATGAAATAATAGGCACGGCGACCCGGGGCGGACACATCATGGTAAACGGGGCGCGACTGACCATAAGGAACGGCGGTATCGAGAACGTGCCTGTTCTGTGCAACGGGACATATGTGGATATCTCAGGAACCGTGGTCACCGGCGACGCCGACATGTTCACCCTGAATGCCTCCCGGGGCACCCTGGAGGGCGTCGATTTCACCATGAGGGAGGCATCCCCGGGTCAGCCCTTCCGGTATGCTCAAGGGAGGACCCTGTGGGCCCTTGGGATAGAGAACTCGCTCGAGCAATACTGGACCGAGGTCCTCAACTGCACCTTCACCAATTGCCAGCAGGCCATCGACCTGAGCCATGCGTTGGTAAAGCTGGCGGGTTGCGCGTTCGACTCGAACAAGCTCATCACAATCTGGGACCACAATTCCGTTCTATACAACTTCCAAGGATTTCAGCATGAGGATTGGAACGAAATCAAGACGCTCAACGAATTCCAGGACAACGAGAGGATCATCTACCTCAAGACCAGATTGACGAGAGTATTCTTCGATACCCCCGACGGTGAACCGACGGAGATCCGTCAGCTGGACGGTCCCCATCATGGCCTTGACCTGTACTGGCCTCCTGACTGGAAGTTCCTGTCATACGAACCCCCCATGGCCAATGTCGTGAATCCCCTTCTGCTAGTGGATGAGGATTTCGTACAAGATGTCCCGGACATGGTCTACATCACGGTTCTCACGAACTCGACGATGTGGCTTAATCCCGTATTGGGACCCGACGACGCCGAGATCATCGTGGACCTGACGAAGGAATACCCCCCTCCTGGGCTCTCGGAGGACCCCATGATGTTCAGTGGCATCATCAAGAACCCGGGACAACCGATCGGTCGGTGGGAGGTCAAGCTGGGGGTGCGCCCTCACGTCTTGGATGCCACCGACCTCGTGGTCTCCATCGATGTCGACGGCAGTGATGAGAACGAGACCGAGGTCCTTGCCTCGGGGCGATTCCAGGAACCCGTCAACTTCAGTGTGGATATCGACCCCGGGCTCAACCTTCTCAATGTATCGGTCACGGGCATTCCCAACAACGACCCAGGTGGCGACCGCCTCGTCCTCCAGGAGGAGACGTACCGTCTGTTCCGGCTCGAGGGGGACAGGAGGGACCTGCCTCCCGAGACCCTCTTCGAGGTTGACGGGATCGCCATCGAGTCGGGCGAGGAGGTTCTCCTCGGCCACCTCTCGCCCAGGGAGAGCGAGGAGTCCGGGTTCCTGAACTTCGCTGGGCTCTCCTCGACCAAAGTAACCATCGAAGGGCTCTCGCTCCGGGGAGGTGGGATTGGGATAAGGATGCACGGGAATGTCTCCTTGGACCTTTCCAACGTCTCTCTGAGATACTTAAACATCGGCAATAGCTACAGCCACCTGGATGATGGTGGGTTCGATCCGACGGTCGAAATCGAAGGGATGGTCTGCGATGAACTCTCGATCTACGTGAACGCCAAGGTTGAGCTATCCAACATCACCTCCCTTTCACGGACCTGGTCCACATCCTACAGGAGCGATATGAAGATACGAGATAGCGTGTTCAACGGAAGAGGGGTCTTGATCCACGCGAGCAATACCAACATCTCGATAACCGGCTGCGAGGTAGCCAGCAACCAGGGAAGAGGGATCGAGA
>JAUVRF010000179.1 GCA_030597775.1 Methanobacteriota archaeon
ATGCTCAGGGAGGGGGAGGGTGAACTGGTGGCTGGCCGGGGGGTGGTTGACCCGAGGGTGGCTGCTGCGGCGGGTACTGCTGCGGCGGGTACTGCCCCGGTGGCGGTGGCTGCTGGTACTGGGGCGGAGGGTACTGTCCAGGTGGGTACGTGGCGGGCGCGGGCCTCTGCTTCTTCGCACCCAGCAGCTTGATGAGGCCGATCAGGCCGATGATACCTCCTATCAGGGCGATGACCATACCACCGCAGATGCTCCCGAATATCCCTCCGATCGATATCGGCTCGGTTATGTAGTAGGTCCCCGCCGAATCGACGGTGACGTTGTAGGTCCCGTCCCGGGGTATCTCGAAGTCCCCTATCTTCACGTTGTCGTTGATGGTCTCTGTGGAGCCCGAGTCCGAACTTGTCCATATCACGCTCCCGCTGGAGTCGTGGATCATCACGGACGGCGTGCCCCACCATGACCCACCGACCCACATCTGCCAATCCCCCTTGTCCAGGTCCACCTGCTTCGACCCGTACGAAGTGTACACCAGGGTCTCGACGGCGGCATCCGAGGGATCCTCGAACTGGTAGATCGTCAGGAAGATAGCAATTACTATTCCAACGACGAAGATGAGTATCCCCACGAGCAACAATTTCAGATGCGATTCCATGTTCCCCACCGGAGAGGATCCACCGACCCCCTCCGATGTCGACCATGTGTGCTCATCGAATAAAAACGTTGTCCAGCCCGAGATAAGGTCCTTGACGGGTCCTCAGCAGATGGTGTTGTCACTGAGGTGGCCCTCGGGAATGTCCAGGGCGTACTCCTCGGTGAGGCAGCCACAGCAGAGCCTCTCAAGGGGCAGGCCGATGGCCTCCTCCAGACCGGGCAGGCTCAGGTAGCCAACCGAGTCGGCGCCGATGATCTTTGAGATCTCCTCGTCGGTCCGGCCCCGTGCCAGGAACTGGTCCCGGGTCTTCATGTCTATGCCGAAGGGGCAGGGTGCGATGATGTGGGGCACACCTATGCGCACGTGGACCTCCTCGGCCCCCGCCCGCCTGAGCATCTTCACGCTGCGCCTCATGGTGGTCCCGCGGACGATGCTGTCGTCCACCATGACCACCTTCTTGCCCGAGACGACGGACTTGATGGGGTTGAGCTTTGCCAGGGTGTCGGACTCCCGGGTCCGCTGGCTGGGCAGGATGAAGGTCCGGCCCACGTAACGGTTCTTCATCATTCCCTCGTCGTACTCGATGCCCGCCTCCGTGGCGTAGCCCAGGGCGTGGGCGCGCCCGCTGTCGGGCACCCCGAAGGCCACGTCGGCCTCGATGGGATGCTCCCTGGCGAGGATGCGTCCGATCTTCTGGCGGACCTTGTAGACCTCGGAGCCCTCGATGATGCTGTCGGGGCGTGCGAAGTACACCCACTCGAACATGCAGTGGGCGGTGCCCTTGGACTTGGCGAACCTGTGGGAGGTGAGGCGGCCCTTGCGCAGCTCCACGACCTCCCCGGGCTCCACGTCCCTTATGGGGTCGCCGCCGAGGGTGTCGATCGCCACGCTCTCCGAGGCGAACATGTAGCCGTCCTCGATGTGGCCGAGGTGGAGGGGTCGAATGCCCAGTGGGTCCCGGATGCCGTAGATGCTCTCGCCCACCTGGAGGCAGAGGCTGTACGCGCCCCGGAGGCGTTTGGCCACGATCGCCATCGCCTTGGGGACCTCCGGGTTATCCACCAGCTCGTTGGCCAGCAACCGCAGTATGAGCTCAGTGTCCGAGGAGGTCAGGAAGGCCCAGCCGCGGGCCTGACGGTCCTGCATTATCTCGCAGGCGTTCACGATGTCCCCGTTGTGGCCCAGGGCCAGGTCGCCGACGTCGGTGGAGCCCACGAAGGGCTGGACGTTGCGTGCGCGGGAGCCGCCGGTGGTGGAGTAACGGGTGTGGCCGATCCCGCAAGAGCCCTCGATATCCTTGAGCTCCTTCTTGCCCAGGACCTCGTGGACGTAACCCATGCCACTGTGAAGGGTGAGCTCCTTCCCGTCGTAGACCGTGATACCGCAGGATTCCTGGCCGCGATGCTGGAGGGCCCGCAGTGCGTTGTAGAGAAATGGGGCGACCGAGCGCTTGCGCCCGAACGAGATGCCGACGACACCACATTTGTCCTGGGGACGGTCCATGCCTCAATGCCCCTTGGCCCAGTTGTACTGCCGCATCTTGGAGGAGGTGCCGTAGCCACAGTGGGCGCAGACGCCCTTCGTGGCGTGGTACGAGTGTCTGCCGCACCGTCGACACCTGATGTGCGTCTTCTTGGTGCGCTTGCCTCTTGAAGTGGTTCCCTTGGTCATTGCGGTCCGCCTCCTCAGGTGGATATGTATATCACGCTGTCCCCGCGAAGCACGGTGGTCTCGTGGGTCCGGACCTTCTCGCCGTCATGCAGCTCCTCGGCACCCTTGAGGACCAGGTTCATGTGGGGGTCGAACCCGTCCAGCACACCCCTGTACTCGAGCCGTCCCCGCAGCTCCACGATGACGCGGGAGCCCATGGCATTGTTGAGTACGGTGAGGGGCTTTATCATGCTGAATCCGTCCTTGTGGGCGGGATGGAACATTTACTACTTAAACTTAACCGGAAAGCACCACGGCAGCGTCCCTCTGGCCATGGTGGGATCACAGACCAGCGGCCGCGCCCACCCACGGACCGATGAACTGCCACAGTATCAGGAACAGGATCAGCACCGATAGGGCGACCGTCACCTTCGTGGCAGTGATGTCCACCTCGCTGGGCTGCTTGGAGGGCCTGAGCTTCTCCAGCAACCAGCTGATGCCGTCGCGGAAGATGTAATCCCCGTCCAGGGGGATGGCGGGCAGTGCGTTGAAGATGCCCACCATGATGTTCAGCCAGAAGATCCAGTAGAGGAGGTTGGCGATGACCCAGAAGACGTTGTCGCCCATCACGGCCATCGACCCGGTCACCTCGAAGGCCTGGGTCACGCCGGGTGGCGGAGGCTGGAGGGAGGGGCTGGTGAAGGGCAGTGAGATGTACAGGAAGGTCATGTTGCGGAAGCTGGTGGCGTCATCCACGTAGCTCATCGGGTGGGCCAAGGCATCGGGGTACTCCCCGGCGGGGACCTCGTAGGTAAGGCGTGATCCTGCGCCAAGGTAACCCTGGCCAGAGTAATCGTCACCGTACACCTCGCCCTTGTCCCACAAGATCACGGAGGCGTCGTAATGGGTATCGGACCAGTACCAGTAGACCCGGACCTCCTGGCCCCCCTGGCTGCGGCCCATAGTGTCCAGGAAGTCCTGGTTCGTCTTGATGACCGAGAGGTTCTCTCCGTCCTCTCCCAGAGCCGGACCTGTCAACGACTCTATGGCCATCAGTGTGCACCAGGGTTGCATGCCCGCGGTGGATGCGGGCGTCTTGAGCGTCGCCTCCGTCCCGTCCGCCAGCGCCACCGTCTGCTCGTCGATGATGTAGTTGAGGACCACACCCTCTTCCGCCTGCTCCAGGTTGTCCATGAAGCCCCAGGCGAAAATGCCGACCACCATGAATGCCACGATGATGTTCGTGGCCGGGCCCACGGCGAACACGCGGCTGCGTCGGCCACGGTCGACATGGGCCAGTTGCTCCTCGTCGGGTTCCACGAAGGCACCGATGGGCACCACCATGTAGAGCAGGCCCAGGGACTTGACGGTCATCTTGCCCGCCCGGGTCAGGATGCCGTGGGCGAACTCGTGGACAAGCATGGCAACTGCCAGGCCGAAGATGCCGTACCAAAGCGGTATGACGGGATTGACGCCGGGAATGCCGAGCATCTGCTGGGGCTTGATGACCCCGGGCGGGATCTGGACGACGATGAAGGACTGCCACACGAGCAGTGCCAACATCAGGAACATGAATACGGCCACGATGCCGATGGCGACCGTCCCGTAGCCGCGCCAGAATCGCTGGCGCCGTCGGGTCGACCGCATCTGCTTCTCGTTCTCGGGGGACCTCTCAAGGACGCCTATCTCCTCCTTCATGTCGGAGATCTGGATCCTCTGGGATGACATGGTCTCGGAGATGTCCTCCTGACGCACCTGAGCGCTCTCCAGGAGCTCCTCGAGCTCCTCGTTGACGGCCTCGTTGTCACCCTCACGGAGCATGTCCCGGAACTTGGACTTCGGGTCGATCCGCTTGTCGAGGGACCTGAGCTCGTACCGGAGATCGTTGACGCTCTCCTGGAGGGCGTCAGCATTGGGGTCGTCGGTCCGGGAGGCCTCCCGGAGATCCGCCTCCAGGGCGGGCAGGCTCGCGGCCTTTACACGGTACTCCCGCACGATCTCGACCATCTCCTCGTCGGCCCGGGCCTCCACGAGGCTCTTGTCCTCCTTTTCCAGGTCCGACTCTATCTCAGTTATCCGGTCGCGGATCTTGTCGGCCTCGGTGGCCCTTCCAGCGAGGCTCTCGATCATCTCCTTGCCGCGCTGGGTCCTCCACATCACTATGAAGCCCATTGCGAGGGACATGTTGTGGCGCTCGAGCCATCCGGACTTGCTGGCACCGTAGATTGCAGCGAAGTACACGATGAAGATGAGCAGCGTTATCCAGGCGAATATGTTCATGGGAATACGCGTGTATCCCGCAACCCGTTTATAAAGGTGCTGACGTCATCTGTCGGGGACCCAACGTTCTGTACCCCTCACGTGACCTGTCCAAAGGTTACCCTGGCATGTGAAAAAATGGGATGGTGGGGGGGTCGCTCCCCCCGCACCTCTCCTGCCCTCGAACGCAGCGCCTCACTGCGGTGGTGGCGCCGGCATCTGAATGGGCTCGTTCGAGAACTGGTCCTTCACCTTGTACAGG
>JAUVRF010000460.1 GCA_030597775.1 Methanobacteriota archaeon
ATCCCCTCGGCCCCCTCGAACTGGCGGACCTCATCGGCCTGGACACCTGCCTGGCCATCATGGAGGTGCTCCACGAGGGGCTCGGCGACGCCAAGTACCGGCCGTGCCCGTTGCTCAAGAAGATGGTTGCCGCGGGTCATCTGGGCCGCAAGACCGGCCGGGGCTTCTACGAGTACAGCTGAGACCGAACTGACTCTTACCGCATTTCGCTCAGGGGGCGGTGAACGTCCCAAGGAGGGAGCAGCATGTCGGAAGAAAGGAAGATACGTGTCATCGTGGCCAAGCCAGGCCTTGACGGACACGATCGAGGCGCGAAGGTAGTGGCGCGGGCCCTGAGGGACGCTGGCATGGAGGTCATCTACACCGGCCTCCGTCAGACCCCCGAGCAGGTGGTGGAGGCCGCCGTCCAGGAGGACGTGGACGTGATAGGCCTTTCCATCCTGTCCGGTGCCCACACCTACCTCGTGCCTCGCATCGTCGAGCTCCTCAAGGAAGCTGGCATGGACGATGTGCTGGTTACCGTTGGCGGCATCATCCCCGAGGATGACATCCCCATGCTGAACGAGCACGGGGTCAAGGGCATCTTCGGGCCCGGTACGCCGACGGACGAGATCGTGGACTACATCAGGGAGAACGCGCCGACCAAGGCTGCATGAGGCCTTGGTACGAAGGAAGACGGCGGTCGACGGATGCACGAGCTGGTGGAGAGGCTGCTGAAGGGGGACAAGCGGGCGGCTGCCCGGTTGATCACCCTGGTGGACGACCAGGACCCGATTGCAGCGGAGCTGATGAAGCAGATCCATCCCCACACCGGCAAGGCCCACATCGTGGGAATAACCGGACCCCCTGGGTCCGGTAAATCCACCCTGGTGTCCAAGCTCGCCCTTGAGTACAGGGAACGGGACATGAGGGTTGGCATTATCGCCGTGGACCCCACGTCCCCCTTCACCGGCGGCGCCATCCTCGGCGACCGCATCCGCATGTCCGAAGTGGTCCTCGACCCGGGTGTGTTCATAAGGAGCCTCTCGACCAGGGGCGCCCTGGGCGGCCTGTCCCGGGCCACCTTCGACGCCGCGATGATCCTGGATGCGTACGGCTGCGACGTGGTGATGATAGAGACAGTGGGGGCCGGGCAGAGCGAGGTCGACATCGTCCGCGTGGCCCACACCACCGCCGTTATAAACGTCCCGGGAAGCGGAGACGATATCCAGGCCATCAAGGCCGGCATCCTGGAGATCGGCGACGTGTTCATCGTCAACAAGGCGGACCGGCCAGGCGTGGAACGGATCGTCGGCGAGCTGGAGGCCATGCTGTCCCTCGACAAGGACTGGAGGCACGCCGACGAGGACGACGATGAGCACTGGACGCGCCCCATCCTGGTGACCGTGGCCCGTGACGGCGAGGGCATCGGAGAGGTGGTGAGCAGTTTCGAGGCCCACCGGGAGTTCATGGACAGGACGGGCACCCGCAAGGTGGTGGAGGAGCAGCGCTTCGAGAGCATCATCCGCGAGATGCTGGGAGACCTCATCATAGACCTGATGGAGAGGGCCGTGTCGAGGGAGGAGCTGGAGGTCATGGTGGCCGATGTCGCCGCCCGCAAGATCGACAAGATGGACGCGGTGGAGCGTCTCATGGACCGCATAATGGACCAGAGGGGCAACGGCTGACCGTTCGCGAGGTATCACTATCACAAGGAGGTAATCGATTGACGGATCTGGAACGTGTGCGCGAGGAGAAGCGCAGGTGGGAACGAGAGACCCTCGGCAAGGCCCTGGAGAGGTCGCCGGAGCGGTACGATGAGTTCATCACCACGTCGTCGGACGTGATAGGGAGGCTTTACACTCCAGACCACCTGCAGGACCGGGACTACATGTCCAAGCTGGGGTTCCCAGGGGAGTACCCCATGACCCGGGGCGTCTACCCCAGCATGCACAGGGGCCGCCTGTGGACCATGAGGCAGTTCGCGGGCTTCGGGACCGCCGAGGATACCAACGAGCGGTTCAAGTACCTGCTGGCCCACGGTGAGACCGGCCTCTCGACGGCCTTCGACTTCCCCACCCTGTACGGGTACGACACCGACGACACCGAGGCCCTGGGCGAGTTCGGCAAGTGCGGCGTGGCCATCTCCTCGCTCCGGGACATGGAGATCCTGTTCGACGGCATCGACGTCGGCAAGGTGACCACCTCGATGACGATCAACGGTCCCGCCAGCATCGTGTGGGCCTTCTACCTCAGCAACGGTCTGCGCAGGGGAGTGCCCCTGGACCGCATGGGGGGCACGATCCACAGCGACGTGCTCCAGGACGACATCGCCCAGCACTCCTTCATCTTCCCCCCCGCACCCTCCATGCGCCTCCTCCTCGACCCCTTCGACTCC
>JAUVRF010000127.1 GCA_030597775.1 Methanobacteriota archaeon
GGCGCTGGCACTCCCGCCACCGGGGGCCGGCTGTTCAGAGGCCAGACGGGTGGAGAACTCGGTCAGGGACAGCTCCTTGAGCATGCGCCATCACTCCCATATGCGGTTCTCCAGGACCTGCTCGTCCTGGAAGTCCTCCAGCTGGAGGTACCACTTTGCGGTCTCGACCAGGGCCTCCATGGGGACCAACCCCACGACCTCGGCCCCCACCACGGTCACGCCATACCTGGCAGCCTCCCTCCGTATCGTCTCCTGGACCCGGAAGATGGGGCTCTGCTTGTAGTTGACCAGGTTCATGGACACCTGCACGATGCCCCTCTCCTTGATCTTGAAACCCATGGCCTTGACGTGCCTGTAACCGCCGGAGAGGTGGCGCACGGATTTGGCGATGGTCTTGGCGATGTTCACGTCGTCGGTGCCGAGGTTCACGTTGTACGCGATGAGGGGCATGCGGGCTCCGACGGCGACGGATCCCGCCGTCGGATGTATGTGGTCAGGTCCGTAGTCGGGAGCCCTGTCGGGGTCCTTTCCGATGAGTTCCCTAAGGCCCTCGAACTGGCCCTTGCGCACATTGGCCAGGTTCTCTCTCTCGGGACGGGTGGCCGCCTTCTCGTAGAGGTAAACGGGGATATCCAGCTCGTTGCCGATCCGCTCCCCCACCTCCTTTGCCACCTCCACGCAGTCGTTCATGGTAACTCCCTGGACGGGGACGAAGGGTACCACATCAGTGGCCCCCATGCGTGGATGCTCGCCCTCGTGCTCGTTGAGATCGATCAGCTCCCGGGCCCGGGCAACCGTCCTGAAGGCAGCCTCCACCACTCCCTTCCGGGTCCCCGTGAAGGAGACCACAACGCGATTGTGGTCAGGGTCAGGGTCGGCCCCCAGGAGCTTGACCCCCTCGACGGCGCTCACCTCGGCCGTTATCCGGTCGATGACGTCCTTCCTACGCCCCTCGCTGAAGTTGGGCACACACCACACGATCTCGGCCATTCTGGATGCCTCCTATGGGCCCGGAACGACCCCTCGCCGTGCCGGGCCTCGATGCCAACACGGTATCGGATGATAAGGTTTGCGCAGGTGGGTCTGGCGGGGGTCCTCAGGCCGAGCCTATTGCCTCCCTGTAGACCTCCTCTATCCGGTCAATTATGATGGGCCAATCGAACTGGGTCATCGCCCGTTCCCGGGCCGCCCTCCCCATGCGCCCCCGTTTCCCGTCGTCGTTCAGAAGGTCCCTCAATGCCGCCCGCCAGGCCTCGTCGTCGCCGTAGGGGACCACCATCCCGGTGCTACCGTCCTCGATGACCTCCTGGGGCCCGCCCCTGTCGGCCACCAGGGATGGTGTACCGCACACCTGGGCCTCCAGCAGCACCAGGCCGAAGGCCTCCCAGTCCGAGGGGAGGACGAAGACGTCGGCGGCGGTGAAGGCTGCCATCTTGTCCTCCTCGCTCAAGACGCCCTCGAAGCGCACGTGGTCTCCCAGGTCCAACCGGTCGACAAGGCCCTCCCATTGGGAACCGGCACCGTCGTCGGGGCCCGCGATCACCAGCTTGATGTCCGGGAATTCCTCGAGCAGCTCGGGCAGCGCGTTGATAACGATCTCGAGTCGCTTGTTCACTGCCATGCGACCGACGTAGAGGAGCATGGGGCCCTCGATGCCCCTGGCCTCCCGGAAGGGCCGTGGGTCGGGGAGGTTCTCGTAGACCTCGGTGTGTAGGCCGTTGGGGATGACCGTGGTCCTGTCCAGGTCGTGGAGGTGATGGGCCATGCTATCGCGTTCGGCCCTGCTGTTGAACAGGATCGCGTCGGCCTGCTCGAAGACCCAATCCGCGAAGACCCTGTCGTAGACCTTCCGCAGCTGATGACGGGCCCAGCCCCCCTGCATCGTCTCTGGTGGATGGTAGTGGGGGGTGATCACGAAGGGGGTCCCCCGGAGCTTCTTGCGCAGGGCCAGGAGGTTGGTGTGGGCGTATCCGAACGAGTGGGCGTGGAGCACGTCCGCGGGTGTCTTCAGCATCTCCAACTGCCCCGGCATGACCGGGTAGTGGATGATCTCCGGCAACCGGTACGCCCTCTTGCGCACGACCCTGACGCCTTCGACCACGTCGTGGGGTTCGGTCATCCGCTCGAAGGGGTGCTCGCGTTGCATGTCGGAGGTCCAAACGACCACGTCGTTGCCACGCTCCACAAGGTGGTTCGTGATCTCCCGGACATGGTTCTCGGCACCCCCTGGCGCCGGGGGATACCTGATGGCCGCCATGAGCACCCTCAGGTTCTGACCTCCTGCCATGAGAGTGCTGGGCATCCATTAAAGGTTTAGCGTGATGCCGATGGGGCGGCCAGGGCACGACGGTCCATCACTGGCGTTCCCTGGCAATGAGGTCGAGGAGCTGGAGCAGGGTGGTCCGATGGCCCTCCTCGGGTTGCACGACGGCCCTGTGTGGACACAGGTGGTCCAGGCGGAAGTCGGCCATGTCGTCGGTGAGCACGAGGGGATAGAGACGGCAGCCCTCGGGTCTGTCCTGGTAGACCGAACACCTGCCCCCAGGGTCCAGGAAGTAGCATCTTCCCTCCACGTTGGTCAGGAAGGTGAAGCCGTCCCCCACGAGTGTGAAGGCGGCGGGATCGTGACCGAGGCCGGCAAGGCGCTCCACGTCGGTCCTCGTGAGGGGCATCTCGGTCTCCAGGCAACACTCGTTGCATCCCTCCTCGATACAGGGAGCGACCAGCAATGGGGCGTGTCCCTCGATGTCATCCCCAGCGTCCGCTTCCATCTCCCCCTCCATCTCCCCCTCCCTGGCCATCGTCACACCTCGCTGGTCCTGGTAGTTCCCCGACCGCTGGGCGTACACCGCCTCGGCCGAGCCCGACATGGACTCCACCACCAGCTGGGCGAAGGTCTCACCGATCGTCACCTCCAGCGCATCCATCGATGTGTTGAAGGCCGCGAAGGTCAGGGTCCCGTCGAACCCGGCATCGATCTTGCCGAAGGCGGCCAGCACCCCGCGCCGGGCCCAGGTGGTCCTCAGCCAGAGCTGGGCCGCGAGGGCTGGACCGAGGCGCACCCGCTCCCGTGTCGAGACCCTGAACCGGGTCATGGGGGGCACCATGGCGACCCCCTCCGAGAAACGATGACCGGTGTCGGGCAGTAGGACCTCTGCGATGGCCAGGTCGTAGCCGTTGGGGGTGAGGGCCTCCTCGGAGAAGGGCTCGATGTCCATATCGCCCCTCCCCAGGGCCTCCTGGATGTCTCCGTCCGAAAGTATGCTCATTGCGCGACTCCCCCCTCCGAGGAGTGGGTCGGATTGCGGAAGGGCCCTCCCCGCATTTGTTATTTGCCCATCCCTGGTGGCACGATGTGCGAAGGCTTATCTAGGGAATCTGTGTTCCAGGGACACTCGGAGGAGGCGAGTGCCCGAACACGGACAGCGCGCCGTTGGGAAGTGCCTCCCCGTGATCGACAAGACAGGAGGTCATTTGAATGGCTGGTGACAAGATAGCAGACCTTGCCGGTCCAGGCATCGGCGACTACGCCGTGCTGGAGGGCATCCTCCCCGACGACTATGATCCGATCCTTACCCCAAAGGAGACGCAGATGGCGATCAACAAGCTGCGAAGGTACATCATGGACGGGCTCAACAGCGAGCTCAACCTCATCCGGGTGGAGAGCCCCCTCATCGTGGACCGCGACAGCGGGATGAACGACATGCTGGACCGGGACGGCTCCCGGACCCCCATCGATTTCTACATCAAGAACGACCACGAGAAGAACCCCGTCAACGCCCAGGTGGTCCAGGCGGCCACCAAGTGGAAGCGCTGGGCGCTGAATCAGTTCGGTTTCGAGGTGGGCGAGGGTCTGAACACCGACATGCGCGCCGTCCGGAAGGACTACTTCCTGGACCACGACCATTCGGCCTACGTGGACCAGTGGGACTGGGAGAAGGTCATCACCGCGGAGGACATGAACCTGGACTACCTCAAGGACACCGTCAAGAGGATCTGGAAGGTGCTCAAGGGAGCCGAGGTGTACATACACGGCGAATTCCCCGCCCTCAAGGGGTCCAAGCACCCCAACCTCCCCGACGAGCTGAAGTTCCTGCACGCCGAGGAGATCCTGGAGATGTTCCCCGACCTTCCCAGGAAACAGAGGGAGACCGCGGTGCTGCAGAAGTACCCTGCTGTGTTCATAATCGGCATCGGATGGCCCCTGGCGGACGGTTATCCCCACGAGATGCGGGCAGCTGATTACGACGACTGGGTCACTCCCACCACCACGCCCGCTGGCAAGCCCGCCCACGGGCTGAACGGCGACATCCTGGTGTGGAACCACGTGACCAAGCGCCGCCACGAGCTGACGTCCATGGGCATCCGCGTCAACGCGGAGACCCTCCGGCAGCAGCTGGAGATTTCCAACCAGCTCGACTCCCTGGAGCTCCCCTACCACAAGGGCATCGTGACCGGCGAGTACCCGCTGTCCATCGGTGGCGGTATCGGCCAGTCCCGGACCCTTATGCTCCTGCTGAAGCGCGCCCACCTGGGTGAGATCTCGGTCACCGTGTGGCCAAAGATCCTCCGGGACATGTGCGCCGAGAAGAACATCCACGTCCTACAGTAGGGCGGGAAACGAGTCTCGAGCCGGGCATCCTGCCCGGCTCATCCTCTCTTTTTTCATCCTCCGTTCCCCATCGCAGCCTTTTTCCCCTTTGCGGACCATGCGAGTGGACATGCGATATCATATCGGTATCAAGGTCAGGCTGGACTCCCTTGAAGGCGACGCCCTCCTCGGCGAGGGGAGGGCGGAGCTGCTCGAGCTGGTGGAGGAGCGGAGCTCCCTCTCCGAGGCTGCCAAGGAGATGGGGATGTCGTACCGGTACGCGTGGGGCATAATACGGAAGATCTCCGAGGCCGCCGGAGCGCCCGTCGTGGAGAGCACCAGGGGAGGGACATCGGGCGGCCGCACGGTGCTGACCCCCCTGGGAAGGGAGATGCTGGATACCTTCCGGAGGGTCGAGGACGCCCTCCAGGAGGAGGCACGCCGGGGAGCCTTCCCCCATCCACGCCTGACCGTCGACGCCGTCGCCATCCGGCACGACAAGGTGCTACTGGTCCGCAGGGGAAACCCCCCATTCGAGGGTAGTTGGGCCCTCCCCGGAGGATTCGTTGACAGGGGCGAGCGTCTCGAGGCGGCAGTGCTTCGGGAGCTCGTGGAGGAGACGGGGGTCGTGGGAGAGGTCCTCGGCATCGTCGGAGCCTACTCGCGTCCGGACCGGGACCCTCGCGGCCACACCATCAGCGTGGTCTACGCCGTATCGGTGGATGATGGGGATGTTGTCGGGGGCGACGACGCCGCCGAGGCGGCATGGCATGACCTGGCGTCACCACCGGAGCTGGCCTTCGACCATGACGAGGTCCTGGCCGATTACCGGGACCACGGTCACATGCGGATCTCGAAGGAGGGGTAGTCCCCCGAGGGTGTACCCTCCTCCATGTCAACCATGTCCACCTGGGCGTTCGGTATGTCGCCCTTGCAGTACTCGAGCAGCTGGCCGACAGCATGTCGATCGCCCTCCACCCAGGCCTCCACCCGGCCGTCGGGCAGGTTACGTACCCAGCCGCGGAGACCCAGACGGAGGGCCTCCTCCTTCGTGTTCGCGCGGAAGTAGACACCCTGGACCCTGCCAGTGAAGACAAGGCGGATCCCCACCTCATCTACTCTTCCCGAGGCCGTCATAAGCTCAACCCCCTCGGGCGTCAATATGCGGATGCTTTGTATATCTCCGTTCCGTCCTTGAAGACCCTCACGACGGAGGATGAGGACACCACGACAGCTATCGCATCCGTCATCTTGGTTATGGAGGCCGCGGCGATGTGACGGCCGCCCAGACCCCCCTGAAGGTACACGTCCCAGGTGTAGGACAGGTACCGGCCCGCCGCCTGTGCCACGCCCTTGTCGTCGATTATGGTGGCTCCGTCCATCTGGGCGTAGGCCTTGATGGTGTGCCAGTTGGCCATCGTCCAGA
>JAUVRF010000444.1 GCA_030597775.1 Methanobacteriota archaeon
AGTCCTCCTTCCCCTTCACAAGACCCCCGGGGAGGTCGACCCCGGGGTCGAAAGAATCGACCCCGCTCCTTTTAACCCTTTGGAAAGCACCGCCCGTGCGACGGAAGGCCAATATCATGAGGCTGAGGCATCGGTTAATAACTATTCCATGTTCCATTCAAATAGTTTTAATAACGCCGAACCGGTTGGGTCACCCGTCCGTGGACCGGAGGAACGAGCATGACCAGTAAGGGAAAGGATACCGAGATCATATCAATAAGTCTCCCCAAGAGCACGGCAAGGGAGGTGGACCGGCTGGTGGATGAGATGGGGTACCCCAGCAGGTCCGAGCTGGTGAGGGACGCCGTCCGGGGCCTGATCAAGGAGCGCCTGGAGCTGGCCCGGCTCGAGGGCTCCATCGACGGGGTCATGATCCTCCTCTACGACAACAAGGCCGCCCGCGATGTGTCAGACATCCGTCATTCCAGCATGCACCTCTTCAAGTCCTTCATGCACACGGATTTCGCCGACCACACGTGCAGTGTACACGATGGCGCATGCAAGTGCTGCGAGATCCTCCTGTTCTCCGGGGACGCCGAGGAGATACGCGAGGTGCACAACAGGTTCCGGACCACCAAGCACGTGGAGGAAAGCATGGTCTACCTGGCTTGAGCCCCTGTTAGGGGGTGTCGAGCCTCCATGTTCTGTAGGACGCCATGTCGTGCTCATCAGGTACTGAATAGGGACCGGCCTGGCCGGCAAGGCCAGTCGACGCGACTTGGCAGAAAGCCTTATCTTACCCGAGTCCGTTCTCCCGCCCGTTCCAGCCTGGGCCACATCTGGCCCAGTCAATGAAGTGTCCGGGAGGCCACACCGTGCAATTCGAGCTCACCAAGGAGCAGCTGATGGTCAGGCAGGTCGCGAACGAGTTCGCCCAGACCGAGGTCAAGCCCATCGCCGCCGAGTACGACGAGGAGGAGAAGTTCATATGGCCCATCGTTAAGAAGATGGCCAAGCTGGGCTTCATGGGCATGTGCGTGCCCCAGGAGTACGGCGGTGCGGGAGCGGACACCGTATCCTACGCCATCGTGGTCGAGGAGCTCTCCAGGGTGTGCGGGGGCACGGGCATCACCGTGGCGGCCCACAACTCCCTGGGCACCGGCCACATCCTCAAGCACGGCACCGAGGAGCAGAAGGAGAGGTACCTGCCCAAATGCGCCTCGGGGGAGTGGCTCTCCGCATGGGGCCTGACCGAGCCCAACGCCGGCTCCGACGCGGGCGCCACCGCGGCCACCGCCGTCCTTGACGGCGACGAGTGGGTCATCAACGGGAACAAGGTGTTCATAACCAATGGCAGCGTCGCGGGCGTCACCATTGTCATGGCCCGCACAGACGCTGGCAGGGGTGTCCACGGCATAAGCGCCTTCATAGTGGAGAACGGCACCCCCGGTTACACCTACGGAAAGGACGAGAAGAAGATGGGACTGCGCAGCTCCATCACGTCTGAGCTCTTCTTCGAGGACTGCCGCGTCCCCGAGGACGCCCTGCTGGGCGAGAGGGGCAAGGGCTTCATCGGCTCCCTCGAGATCCTGGACGAGGGCCGCATCTCCATCGGCGCCATGGCGCTGGGCCTTGCCCAGGGCTGCTACGACCTGGGTCTTCAGTACTCTAAGGAGAGGGAGCAGTTCGGTCGTCCCATCAGCAAGTTCCAGGGCATCCAGTGGATGTTAGCGGACATGGCCACCGAGATCCTGGCCGCCCGCTTTCTGGTCTACTATTCAGCCGCCCTCAAGGACGCCAAGAAGAAGCACAGCCTGGAGTCCGCCATGGCCAAGCTTTACGCCTCCGAGGTCAGTGCCCGCTGCGCGAACAAGGCCCTGCAGATCCACGGCGGCTATGGCTACACCAGGGACTACGCCATCGAGCGCCTGCTAAGGGATGCGAAGCTGACGGAGATCGGCGAGGGCACCTCCGAGGCACAGCGCCTCATCATCGCCCGGGAACTGCTGAAGTAGGCAAGACAGCACCGTCACCTCGACATGGGTCATATCAGGCCCCCCCATTAACTAGAACATAATCGATTCCCCCCACGCCGAGCGCGTTCGTACCCCGACAGGGGGGGACCCCATGGCCGAGGACAAGAAGATCACCAAGGAGGAGTTGCTGGCGAAGGCCTACGAGCCCCAACGCCTGGCCGAGATCTACCATCCGTTCTACAAGGGAAAGATCGAGGTGACCCCGAAGTGTGTAACCCGGAGCTTCGACGACTTCGGCATCTGGTACACACCCGGCGTGGCCCAGTCGTGCAAGATCATCCACGAGGACCCGTTGGAGTCCTTCCGTCACACCAACAGGTGGAACACCATCGCCATCATCTCCGACGGGACCCGTGTGCTGGGACTCGGTAACATCGGTCCAGAGGCCGCCATGCCCGTCATGGAGGGCAAGGCGCTGCTGTTCAAGTACCTGGGCGGC
>JAUVRF010000418.1 GCA_030597775.1 Methanobacteriota archaeon
CGCCGCCACTTCCCACTTGGCCGGAGATCGTGCCGCCATCGCCGGCCTTGGCCTCGCCACTGTCCGCGCCCCTGCCACCCGAGTAACCACCGCCACCGCCGCCTGCGGTGACACCGGTCCCGACGGAGGCCGCGTCCCCGGCATCTCCCCCGCGACCACCCTCGATGTAGATGTCCGTCCCCTCCAGGATGAGGCTCGGAGCAGAGAGGCGCAGACCCGCTTCACCCCCCGCGGCCACGAGTCCCGAGACGGTCCCACCCTCGGTGAAGCCGCCTGCCCTGCCACCGGTCGTGCCATGTGGTCCGGTCGCGTCGGGAGCGAGACCACCCGCTCCACCCGTGACCCTGATCAGAGATGCCACAACGGAGAGGGACGCCCCTTCCGGCAACACCGTGAGGACGACGAGGGATGAGCCACCCGCGGAGACCTGACCCGAGATGTCTCCCTGCGTGAAGGGCCTCCCGGGCGAATGTCCGTATCCTCCGGACACCACGATCTGGGAGTCCTCCAGCAGGATGCTCCCGCGGGCGGTGACGTTCATCACAGCATCCGCCCCCTGGCTAGATTCCATCTCTTCTTTTCCGCCATCGCCATGGATGATGAGGACGGACCCCTCGGTCATGGACATCTGGCTGCATGTCCCTCGGACACCGCCGGCACCCTGTCCATCGTTGCCTGCGAGCATCAGCGTGCCCCTCTTGAGCAGGAGCATCGACCCGTCGATCAGGGTGATGCTCCTGGCGACCACCTTCCCGCCGTTCCGTATCACCAAACGTCCAGAGGAGCCGATGATGATGTCGTTGAAGGTCTCATCATCCTCCACCACGTATTCCCACGAGATCTCCAGGTCCTCGGGGGTCCTGTCCGTGCCCAGGGCAAGGACCCTCGTCCCACCGTCCAAGGATAGGAGGAGAGGCTGCGCCACCAGGAGCACGACGAGGGCGACCGCTACGGACCCGCGGAAGCGAGGCCAGGGTGGGAGCCGACTCCTAACCCCGCTTGTCATACAACACCCCCTTGACACCGATGTAGTAGCCGAGCATCGGCATGATCACAAGCAGCATGATGATGTAGGGTGGTATCCCCCCGGGCACTTCCGGCTCGGGGTCCTGTGTGGTGGTCCGCTCCACCACAGTGATGTCTATGTGGGTACTCTTGACGTACTCCATGTCCGTGACATTGATCGTGATCCTGTGGTTCCCCACGGGAAGGTCGTTTATGTAGAAGGTCGCGATGTCAGTCGTGCTGGTCGTCATCAGCTGGCCCGAGATGTTGGAGGTCCATGTGATCCAGAGGACATCGCCCCAGATGATGTCGGGATCGTTGACCTTGACCATGAAGAGAATGCTGTCCAGCTCCTTGTGGACGGACCGGTTCCTCGGTGCGTGTACCTCGATGTTCCCCGGGGGGTCGTCCACGTTGTACACGACGATCGTGTTCTCGGCAGAGGTCAGGGCCCTCTGGTTGTCCACGGCCTCCAGACGGGCCTGGAACTGACCGAGTCTCTCGTACTGGGCACGCACACCCAAGCTACCATCGGCCGTGAGGTAGACCCCACGCCAGGTCGAGAACAGGTCCATTTTGGGCTTGTCGCCATCCAGGTCCTCCACCACCACGTCGAACCACTGGAAGCTTCCCTCCTCAACAAGGAGCGTGACGGGAGGTGTGAGGCCCCCGATGGAGACGATGACGGGAGGATCGTTTACGTTCCTGACATTGAGAGGAAGGTGGAAACCCCTGCGTGAATAGCAATCATCGAGAGCGAAGGCGATCAACACCAGGTCGACGGGGTTCGGAAAGTACACTGTAATGGACAGGTTGTCGATCGCCCGCACAGCTGGGCTCTCCGAGTCCAACGTGATGTTCTCTCGATCAGTGTCAGGGTCCGTGATGTACCGGGAGAGGTTCAGGACGGTCTCCCTGCGCTCGTCCACATGGAGGGGGTCCCATATCCAGAACACGGGTGCTGCGTTAAAGAACTTGAACTGGTGGGTCCAGGAACTTGGGCCACGCTGGTCAGTGGGCTCGGAGTAGATGGCGGTCACCCTCCAGTAGTAGAGACCGAATGGCAGGTCTCTCAGGGCCAGGGCCGGATCTGTGGTCCTGATGGAGAGCTCGATGTACACGAAGTACTCGTCCCTGCTCACTTCGACCAGATAACCCGCGACCGCCCCGTTCGTCGTCGAGTTGTGGACAGCCGTCCACCTTAGGCGGGGGAGTTGGTGCAGCTCATCATCACCGGACGGTAGCATCAGGAGGGGCTCGCTCATGGGGATGAACAGATGCTCCGTCCCATTGATCGTGGCACGGTGGGCGGTCTCACCCCAGAGCGGGTCTTTGGGGGGTTCGGCGGCCTTGGCTCCACCCGATCCACCTAGGACGTGGATGTCTGTGCTAGCGGTCACTGTCGGCCTGTTGCCAGCGAGGATTATCCTCGCGTGACCACCGTCACCGACGGGGCCAATGACGTCACCAGGGACACCAGGCACTCCCGGTGTCCTATCATTCGCTCCCCGGCCAGCACCACCTCCGCCCGAGTAACCAGCCCCTCCACCTCCACCGATCGGACCTTCCGTGACGTCTCCCAACGCACCTGAGTCTCCCTGGGGACCCCCGGGTC
>JAUVRF010000251.1 GCA_030597775.1 Methanobacteriota archaeon
CTGGAGATGGCCTTCGAGTACGCCAAGCGCGTCGGCGTCGACAACGTGACGGTCGTCACCAAGTCCAACGTGATCAAGACCACCGATGGCATGTTCCTCCAGAAGGCCAGGGAGGTGGGGGACCGCTCTCCGGGTATCAGGTGGGAGGACTGGTTCATCGATATAATGACCGCCAAGCTGTTGGACCCGGCCCGGAGGGGACAGTTCCGGGTCCTCGTGATGCCCAACCTCTACGGCGACATCCTCACCGACGAGGCCGCCCAGCTGCAGGGTGGTGTCGGGACCGCGGGCAGCGCCAACCTCGGCAAGCGGTACGCGATGTTCGAGGCGATCCACGGCTCGGCCCCCCGGATGGTCACCGAGGGACGGGCGGAGTACGCCGACCCCCAGAGCATGATGAGGGCTGTCGTCATGCCCCTTGAGCACATCGGTCATCCCGACCTGTCCCAGAAGCTCGAGCGGGCACTCGACATATGCGGTCAGTTCGAGAAGAGGATCGCCACGACTGGTCGCCCCGGTGGAGCTACGACAGCGGAGTTCTCCGACTACGTGATGGAGACCATCTCGGACCCGGAGCTGGATGACCGTTGGGAAGGCTACCAGTCCTAGAAGGACCGCGGCCCGCCCCTGGCCCATATCAGGCAAGTATGTGGGGGCCTATGGAGGCCAGGTCCGGGCAGCCCGTCATCCTCATGGCTGCCTTGAGGGTGCTTAGCATGAACTCCATGTGAAGTCGAACTCCCTCCGCGCCGCCGCCGACCGTGGCCCGGATGAGGGGTCTTCCGATCAACGTGATGTCGGCGCCCAGAGCGAGGAGCTTGATGGCATCGTAACCCGACCGCACGGCCCCGTCCGCGAACACGATCATCCTCCCATCAACGAGCTGGACGATCCCGGGAAGGACATCGGCCACGCCTGGCGTGTGGTCCAGCACCCTGCCGCCGTGGTTCGAGACCACGATCGCGGCCGCTCCGCTCTCCAGGACGGCCTCCGCATCATCAAGTTCCATGATGCCCTTGAAAAGGACGGGGAGGCTCGTGGACGCCACGATCTCCTTGAGCTCATCTGGGGTCTTGCGGTGCACCGGGTAGCCTATCTTGGCCATGTTGAGTGAGCCGCAGCCGTCCAGGTCGACGCCGACGGCGACGACCCCTGCCTCCTCCGCCTCCTTTATCCTCTGGAGGAGGAGCCCCTGCTCAACGGGCTTGTACACCTGCATCCCCCACCCGTCGACCCGCCCGATGGCCGCAAGACCGGGGTTCTCCTCTATCGTGTCGACCCCGTCGCCGCGGGCGCTGATGGTCCCTGCCGCCTTGCATCCCTGGACGGTGGCCTCGGAGAGCTCCTCATCGGTGATGACGCCCTTCAGGGAGGTCTTCATTCCGCTGGTCGAGGCCCCTATGATGGGCATCTTGAGCTGGTGGCCCAGCAGGTCGATGGATGGGTCCACCTCGAAACCTGGTCCCACGTTCCGCATCCTGAGCTTGATCCGCTGGAGGGCGAGGAAGTTGTTGTGGAACGACATCCCGCTGCCAGCGCCGCCCATGCCGGGCACATCGCCGTACTTGAGGCCCTGGCATAATCTGTCGGGGTGACCGTCACAGACCTTGTAGACGGCACAGGTCCCAGTTCCCTTGAGCCTCTCCCTGGCGTTCTTCCGGACTTCATTGAGGTCCATCGGATACCCCTCCGGTCTGGAGAAGGGTCACAAATGATAAAACCGTTTTTCCATATCGTGACGAGTGCACCGACCCTTCCGACAGGGGGAGGTTCGCCTCCAACTAAAGTATTTAAATCCCCCTTCTCCATATAGGCTCCGGGAGGGTCGAGTTGGCATACGAGCAGTGGTTAGAGTTCACGATGGACCCCTTGCAGATATACGGCCTGATGTTCCTGCTGGGCTCCTACAGCGTCGCTACCCTTTCGGACCTCAAGCGGATGTCCGCCCAGTCCGAGTTCGTCTCCGTCTGGGCGATCATTGCCATCTCCCTGTTCGTCATAGACGTGTATCTTGTGGGAACGGACAAGATGGACATGAACATGTTCGTGGTCAAGTGGATACTCATCATCATCTTCTCCATACTGTGCCACGAACGTGTGGGGGTGATGTTCCACCTGGCGACAGGGGACGTGGTGGCCCTGATGGCGGCGGCCGCCTTGCTGGGTCCCGCCGGCGTGGTCATCTTCTACATCCTGGTCAAGATCGTCGACCTTCTGACCGCACCCATCTGGCGTTCGTTCGGGACCGAGACGGCTTATCCGTTCATGCCGGTCATCTTCCTGACCACCCTGATCGTGCTGGGGCTGGCGTGGGTCCTCTCGGAGCAGGTGGTGTAACACCCAATGGACATCGGCGAGGACTACGACATAAGCCGAGGCCTCACCCTCGAGTTCACGAGGTTGCCAGATAGGATCCACCGATGGAAGCAATGGAAGATCCACCAGGACGGCGAGGTGATGATCTCCACCTTCTACGACCCGAACCTTGGCAAGCCGGTCATGATCGATGGCAAGGTGGTCGTCGAGGGCATCCTCGCAGGTATCACGTACAACTTCTGGGAGAAGTGGTACAACGTCATCCGGTGCTATGACCGGGACTTCGAGTTCAAGGGTTACTACACCGACATAATCACACCGGTCCAGAAGACCTGGACCCTGGTCACGTCCACAGACCTGTTCCTTGACTTCTTCATGTACCCCGATGGCACATGGACCGTGCAGGACGAGGACGAGTTCGAGACCGCTATTGCCGAGGGGTTGATGGACGACGGTATCATCAAGCACGCCAGGGATGCCCTCGAAGAGGTCATGGACCGGGCAAAGTCCAATGACTGGCCACCGGAGTGTGTCAAGAGGATCCCATCGGATCCCTTGCGCGAGCTCAAGCATGTGAAACGTCTCGGGCTCATGGAAGGATGATGGACCCCATCACTGCGGCTTTGGGGAAACGACAGGATGCTCTGAGCCGTCGTCCTCGATGGCGTCGTAGAAATCATATGGCTTTGCCATCTCGTGCTCATCACCCGGGTGCTCGAAGGGTTCTCCTGGTTCGGGTGGCTCGGAGGGTTCCGGTGAAGGCTCGGGCTCAGGCTCGGGCTCAGGCTCGGGTTCGGGTTCGGGCTCCGGATCGGGTTCAGGCTCGGGAGCCGGCTCAGGTTCTGGCTCGGGCTCCGGTTCAAGATCTAGATCGGGTCCTGTTCCATTCAGGATCTCTGGTTCTGTATGGGGCAGGACCTCAGGCTCAACCTTCATCTCAGGCTCGGGCTCATCCTCGGGTTCGGGCTCCAGCTCCGGTTCAGGTTCGGGTTCCAGCTCCGGTTCAGGTTCAGGCTCCAGCTCCGGTTCGGGCTCGGTTTCGAGCTCTGCATCCGGGACGTCCCCCTCATCCTCGTCATCCGTACCGTCATCATCGAAGATGTGCTCCGGGATGTCATCGTCCTCGACAGGCTCCTCATCCGATCCAGCATCGTCCGGGTCCACTGGCAGAGGTGTCTCCACCTCGACCTCGGGCTTGGGGAATACCGTCATCGAGTTGCCCTCGGGCAAGCCCTTCCCGTTGGGCGTTGGGCCCTTGCCCCTGTGGGGGAACAACCGGCGCAGAGCCTTGTGGTCGGCCTTGACGGCGTCGGAGGTCCCCTCGTCATCGATCTCCCGGCCGCCAGAGTGCTTCTCCTCGACCTCCAGGACCATGCCCAGCTTCTCGAAGTACCTCTTCGCCTTCTTCGTCTCTCCCATGACCTGGTGCGCGTCGGCAAGGGCGTAGAGGGCGTCCTGGTTCTCCGGATCCAGCTTCAGGACCTTCTCCAGGTATGGAACTGCCTTCTTGTGGTCCCCCGCATCGATATGGACC
>JAUVRF010000407.1 GCA_030597775.1 Methanobacteriota archaeon
CCAAAGACTGTTCAAGCGATACAGACTCAGCCCTGGAGATGAGGTCTGGGTGTCCGGGAGTGGGCAGTCGGTACGGGTAGTTGCCCGGAGAGGAGACTCTCTGAAGGCTTGCGAGATCGCTTCAAACCCCTACTTGGCTGCGTTCATGGGCCTGGATGAGGGGGACGAGGTGAACGTCCAGGGAGCCCTTAGGGTTGAGCAGGGTCCCTCCTCGGATACTGAGGCCTTCTCGGACATCCTGGGCCAGCCACAAGAGAGGCTCGAACCTCTCCTGGGGGAAGAGCTCCGCCACTTCAGCGGTCTTACCGTCGAGGAGGTCCTTGAGCACCTGATCAGGTACGAAGGGGCCCCCAAGGGTGCCTACCTCGTGGTCGCCCCCAATCCAGACGGTACATATATACCGAGGGGGGAGGCCTGCGAGGCCCCTTCCCTCCATGTCAAGGTATGGGACCCCTCCGGGGACGGTGCTTAAGGGGCTAACCTCTCCATCATCTTGTAGTTGTCCAGGATCTGGTCGCTGAGCTCCCCGTGGCACCCCTTGCAGAACGCGACCTGGTGGCCAACGAGCCCGTGCTCCTGCAGGAACGCCCGCATCATCATGTTGGAGAACCAGAGGTGGTGGCCCTGGATGGTCGTGCCAGCCTCCTCTACACAATCAGTATGGACCAGCTTTCCACAGTCGGAGCAGGTAGCGCGGAACGCGGGGACGGGACGCTTGTCCCGTCCCGTTCTGCCGCGCTCGCCCTACAGCTCCTCCATCACCACAGGCTCCAGCTCCTCCTCCGGCGGCATCGACGGAGGCAGGGCCTGGGTCTGCCTGCGCATCATCAGGAGCATCGCCAGCAGCACCGCCACCAGCACGACGACCAGGATGAGCAACACCATGTTGACCGTGCTCGCGCCCATCTGCTCCTCCTTCGCGTCCTGTACCCCGCCCTCTATCTCGGTCTGGGCCTTGTACAGGTCGGCGTCCAGCTCCTGGACGTCGGTGATGATGCCGTCCAGCTTCTCCAGCGCCGTGTCGATCCCCTCCAGGTCCGCAGTGGCGTTCGCCTCGAAGGTGCGCACCGAGGCGGCGATGGCAGCCAGCTTGGCCGCTATCGCCTCGTCGTGGTCGGAGAGGTTGCCAGACAGCGCCTCCAGGTGGTCGCCCAGCTCGGCGAGGGTCTGCTCGTTGAGGTCGGAGAGCAGCGTGGACAGCGCGGCGATGTCCTCCCTGACCTGGGAGACGGCGGAGGCCAGCGATGTGAGGTCGCTGGATATGCCGGAGAGGCTGCTGTCGATGGTGTCGAGGCGTGCGGTGAGGGCGGCCGGGACCTCGTCCACGTCCAGGATACTGTCGTTGTCGTCGTCGGGGTCGGCGTTGTCGCCGATGCCATCGCCGTCCGAGTCCTCGTGCTCGGCGGGGATCCATGGGAAGGCGTCGTCCGAGTCGCTGACGCCGTCATTGTCGGCGTCGAGGACCATCATGTAGATCTCGCGATAGTCGCTACGGTAGTCTGCCCAGACGATGGTGTCCCTGTAGATCGCCGGAAACCATGAGAGGCCGAGGTTGGTGGTTATCCTCGTCTCCAGGCAGCTCTCAAGGTCGAACATATACACGTCGTGATGGGCGTTCCTGGAATCGTAGTAGACCACCCTTCCATGGCTCACCCTGGGTTCGTATTGGTGGTTCGCGTCGGTGGTCAGCCTCCAGGTGCCATGATTGGTTTTGTAACAGTAGATGTCCCAGTTGCCATTCCTGACGTCCTGCCACACGATCCAATCGCCGTGGATGTCCGGATTATACTGGTCAGAGGCCTGGGTCTCGATGGCGGTCTCGGCACCGGTGTGGATGTTGACACTGTAGATGTCCCAGTTGCCGTTCTGGTCGGTCTGGTAGACCACGTCCGAGCCGTAGATCGCTGGCTGCATCTGATGGCTGGTGTGGGTGGTGAGCTGGGTCTGGGCTAGCGTGGGGATGTAGGCCATGTAGATGTCCGCATTGCCGTTCCGGGAGTCCTGCCACACGACATAGTTGCCGTAGATGTCCGGATAATACTGATGAGCGGTGTTGGTGGTGACGCGGGTCTCCGCGTCGTCGCTGATGTTGTACATGTAGATGTCCCAGTTGCCGTTCCGGAAATCCTGGTAGACTATCCTGTCCCCGTAGACCCGGGGGTAATACTGGAGTGCCGTGTTCGTGGTGACCCTGTTGACAGCACCGGTCTCGCGGTCCTTGTAGTACACGTCGTGGTCGGTGCCTGTATGTGCATGCCAGGCCACGATGTCACCGTACACGTCCGGATAGAAATTGTTATAGGAGCTGGTGTAGAGCACCTCCTCGATACCGGGAGGCGGCTCGGCGGCGGCCGGGGCCGCCAGCAGGCCCACCAGTCCGGCGGCCAGCATCATGCTCACGATCACAACGGTCAGGACCCTTGAACGATTCACCCTGTTTCTCATCCATCTCACCCTCTTGCATCTCAGTTTCGAACACTTCGGTTGATCTGCGTTCGACCGGGGACGGCACCGAGAGGAAACCCCCGGGACCCCGCCTCGTCTGGAAGCGATGCGGTCCTCGCATGAAGCATCAGTGGACAAATCGTGGCGCTGCCCCACCCCGGAGAACGTGGGGAACTGGACGGGGCCCACGTTATACTTGCCGGTGATTTGGATGCTGCCGCGTCG
>JAUVRF010000359.1 GCA_030597775.1 Methanobacteriota archaeon
ATGAGGAGGAGGATCTACATCGAGCCTCCTGACCAACCGGAAGGTCCAGGTGACGAGGGAGAGGGAACTGGGTTGGAGGAGCCACCCTCTTGAGGTCCCCGAAGTTCACGAACGAACAGCCTCGTGCGGTTTTTAATACTATAAAAAAGTTAACGGAAGATTGTGGTGAGTCCCTTTATATTGCTTGCAGGGGTTCGACCATCCAACAGTAATAAGCCATGCGCAGGATGACCATGACCGCCTCCGAGGACCCACCCATTGAAGTTGAATATCTAGTCCAGGCCAGCAACGTCACCGTCAGGTTCGACATGGTGGTCGCTCTGGACAACTTCTCGACCAAGGTCCCGACCGGCATCACCGGCCTCCTGGGCCCCAACGGCGCCGGCAAGTCCACACTGATCAAGACGGTGCTGGGGTTGGTGGAGCCGGAGTCGGGCGACATCACCGTCGACGGGCTCGACCCCCGCCGGGACATGACCCAGGTCCGCGACAAGGTCGGCTACATGCCCGAGCACGACTGCCTCATCAACTCCATGAACCCCGTGGCCATGGTCTCCTACATGGGCCAGCTCAGCGGGATGACCAAGAAGGATTCCATCCAGCGCACTCACGAGGTGCTGGACTTCGTGGGCCTTGGGGAGGAGCGGTACCGGCCCATCAAGTCCTACTCCACCGGGATGAAGCAGAAGGTCAAGTTGGCCCAGGCCATAGTCCACGATCCCAGTATTGTCTTCCTGGACGAGCCCACCAACGGTCTGGACCCACAGGGCCGCGATGAGATGCTGGACCTGATAAAGCGTATCGGCGCCTCCGGGAAGACCCTCCTGGTCTCCTCCCACATCCTCCACGAGATCGAACAGGTCTCGCAGAACATCATCATCATCAACGAGGGCAAGCTCGTCCAGGAAGGACCTACCTCATCCCTCATGCACGGGTCCGAGAACCAGTACCGGCTCCGGGTCAGGGGCACGGCGGAGGCGATAGAGAACCTGAAGAAGGCCATCTCACCTGCCTTCAAGGTGAAATCGACCCGGGACGAGTCCGGGCAGATCTCGATGCTCGTCGAGGGCGAGGGCAGCAGCGCCACCATCTTCGCCGAGGCGGCGAGGGCGGGGGTGCAGGTGCGTTACTTCGGGCCCGACACGCTGACCCTGGAGGACGTGTTCGTCTCCGTGTTCAAGGGAGGTGAGCCTGGTGGGGATTAGGGCCATCGAGTACCGGCCGTGGAAGGGGGACCGGACGGATCCCAACCGACGCTGGCTGGTCATCTCGAACTATGTGTTCCGGAGAAATCTCCGGGCCAAGGGGGTCCTCGCGCTGCTGATCATCGGCATGATGTTCGCCCACGCCTTCCCCATTATCGGGGCCATCATGACGCCCCACGAGGAGTTGACCAACGAGGACATGGTGGGTGGCCAGGAAGAGGAAGGACCTGCCCACTGGTACGACGTCACCGAGGGGGAGCTGAACATCACTGGCGACCTCAAGATCAACGGGACGTTCAAAATAGACGGATTCATCGGCTTGAACAACATATCAAACCCCGATCCCGCGAACATTACCGAAGAGGAATGGAACGTATCCATGAGCGGGGGGTTATTGAACCTCACCGGTAATGTAAGCGGTTCGGGAGGCCTGTCTGGCTCGTTCGGTGGCGCGTCCCAGTTCGGATATCTGTCCACACAGGCGGAGTTATTCCTGGTCTCTGGTCTTCTTGTAATCGGCGGGATCCCTGATGACGGCTCCGATAATAAGACAGATGAAGATCCTTGGGAACTCCCCCCCGGCCTTCCACCCGAGTTCTACGAATTGTTCAAGATGCTGAGTGGTAGGGGTACCATATTCGGTGCCGGCAACATCACCGGATTCGGAACCATATCCGGCAACGGCACGGTGACCGGAGAGGTCGAGGAAGTCGAGGACCAGCCCGAGTTCCAAAACCCAGGAGGTTACCTTACCAGCGGCATCTTCATCGTCTTCACCATGCTCCTGGCGGCCATCATCTGCGCTGAAATCATCTCCTCAGACCTGGCAAACTCCTCCTTCGTGCTCTACTTCTCCCGGCCCGTCCGGGCCATGGACTACCTGCTGGGCAAGTTCGTGGGCCTCATGGGTGTGATGTGGGTCTTCTGCCTCATCCCTCCCATTGCATACGTGCTCGTCATGTTGGGGACGCAGACGGGGGATGACTACTCGGGAGGGCTCAAGATACTTGGCCTGACCATACTGGCGGGCATGGTGACGGCCATCTACTTCCTGCCCTTCGGTCTCATGATATCCAGTATGACGAAGTCCAAGGCATACGCCGGCATCGGCATCTTCATGTCCTTCTTCGTGCTGTTGATCGTATCGGGCATCTTCGCTGAGAATTCCACCATGTGGTCGCTCATCTCCCCCGTCGAGCTTCTCTTCAACTTCTACAATATCCTCTTCGACGGCACGCTTCCGGTCGACATTGAAGCATGGATGGTGGGCACCTCCATCCTGGCCTTCACGGTAATTCCAATGATCATCGTGATCTTCTGGATACAGCGAAAGGGGGCGGGCAAGTGACCGGGCCAGTGATAGTCGCGCGCACCCTCTCAAAGTGGTACGGCGAGGTCATCGGCTTGAACACCCTGGAGCTGACGATCAACCCAGGCATCACTGGAATGGTGGGGCCGAACGGATCAGGCAAGTCTACCTTCTTCAAGTTGGTCTCTGGGCTCATCAAGCCCTCTGTGGGCAGCATCACGGTGCTGGATCAGAATCCATGGGGCAACCCGGCGCTGATGGCCCGGATCGGGTTGTGTCCCGACTACGATAATCTGAACGACGAGCACACCGCCAGATACTGCCTCCGGAGCGTCGGCGGGCTCCACGGAATACCCCGACCCGCGCTGGACAAGCGGATCGCCGAGGTGTTCGATATCGTGGGCATGACCGATGCCGCGGACCGACGCATCGGCGGGTTCTCCAAGGGCATGCGACAA
>JAUVRF010000453.1 GCA_030597775.1 Methanobacteriota archaeon
AGGCCAAGCCAAAGGCCAAGGCCAAGCCAAAGGCCAAGGCCAAGCCAAAGGCCAAGACCAAGGCAAAGTCAAAGACCAAGAAGAGCGAGTAGGCCCCGGCATCCTCACTCGTGCCGCAGCGCAGGCACGCCGAAGTTCACATCATGCCAAGGCAGCACCATGCAGGACGCATACTTGGTCAGACGACCCGTCGACGTCCCACCGTCCCAATCCAGCACCTTCGATTGTACCGCGAACCCGGTGGCGGTGAACATCGCGCTGCCATCCGTCACCTCGAGGGTCCCCCTCTCGACGGGTTGCCCGTCGATGAACACCGCACCGCCCACGGACCAGATCTCCATCCGAGCCCAGTCCACCGTCTCGGGGAGCTGTATCTGGACCAGGCCCCGCTGCCGGTCGTAGTCGGACTCCGAGGCGAAGGAGGAGACGAAGGCCGACTCCCTGGAGGCGCGAGCAAGTGCGCCGGTGGCCTCCGACAGCTCGCCTCCGATGGCCCCGATGGCCTTCAGCCAGTCCTTGAGGCCGTCGCCGTACACGCTACCAGCGATCTCCAGATCGACCCGGGTGTTCCCAAGGTCCTCCTCGGAGAGGCCCCGAAGGAAGGCATCTATGCCACCAGTGTCCTGGACCAGGGTGACCCAGCCACCACCGTCCACCGATATCTTGATGTCCGCGTCGAAGTTGTGGTCCTCGCTCCCCCACGACCCCTTGTAGTCCCGGAAGCCCTCGGAGTCCTCGCCCCCCGAGCTCCGCCTGTCCTCGTCACGGAGGTCGTCCACCTCCCTCCAGAGCACGTCTATCCAGTACCTCACCTCGTGGACCGCCCGGGCCCTGCGGCCCTGGGCGCTCCCGCCGTCCAGGTGGGCAAGGTCTGCCCGGCCGAGGGCCATTACCAGGTCGGCGTTCCCGGAGAGGGTCCGAAGGTGCATGAGGGCCAGACCGACACCCCGCTCCGATCGGGCCTCTGCCACCTCTCCGTGGACGTCCACCGAGTTCATCCTGGCACGCAGTTCCATCGTTGACCGGAGGATGGACCCCACCTCGTCCTCCACGGCATCCACCTCCTCATCGCCGACCGTGCCTGAGACCCAGTTGGTGATGGAATCCCAGTTCATGATGGCCCAGACGACCAGGACTGCGGCGAGGACTATCAGCCCGACGCCGGTGGCGACCCCCACTGCGAGGATGAAGGCGCCGGCGACGGTGGCACCCGTGAGGACCGGGAGGGCGACGGTCAGCACGCCCGTTGTGATGATGGAGGCCACGGCGGAGAAGAACCCCGCGGTGCGGAGGGCACCGGAGAAGCCATCGGGATGGAGCAGGACCTCCCACGCTCCCCAGAAGTCGTTCCCGGCGTCCCTGTACGCGTCCAGGAAGGTGGCCACGACGGCGATCGCAGCCCCCACAACGCTCAGCACGGCCTTGCCCAGGGCCCCGATGACCAGCACGCCCACCTTGCCGAGCACTCCCAGGAGGCTGATGACCAGCTTCGCCATGTCCAGCTCCAGGTCCGTGTAGGCCCAGAGGATGTCCCCGACATCACCCCCCTCCAGTGCATCGACGAACTCGATGTGGGCATAGTAGACGGCGATGACGCCGGTTATGATCGATATCGCGGTGAGGACGTTGTCGATCCTGGCCACCAGGTTCGTGCCGGCCCAGGCCGACCGCACGGTGCAGCCACCGTCCTCCACGGTCCCCTTGAGGAGTACCTTCATGCCCGAGCCGGTCTCCGACCAGAGGACGAACTCCGTCCTCCCCTGCTCGGTGGACAGGAGCATGGTCGCCGTGGAGACCTTCGACACGGCCTTGGGGAGCTTGGTCAGGAGCTTGTAGGCCAGCTTCGAGAGCTTGACCACCTGCTTCGCCTGGTCCAAGGTGCCTAGGGGGTCCGTCACTCCCTTGTCGTCCCACTGCCCGCCCTGGTGGTCAAGATGATGTTCCAGACCCTCCACCCAGAACGAGATCTGTTCCAGGTTTCCCGCGGGGTCCCTCATCACGTGGGCCGGAAGGAGAGGATAGCCCGACAGGGACGCGATGTGCTCAAGATGTGCCAGGGGCCCCGCGTCCGTCCTGTGGAACGCGGCCATCATGGAGAACCAGAAGGAGTACTGGGCCCGGGAGAGGGCCTCGCCGGAGGGGACGGGCGCCAGGTGGACCCCGTTCCCCCTGAAGGGCACGATGACCTGGGTGCTGCAGGTGCCAGGCGAGTCCACGTCCGCCCTGGAGATGATCGTCAGCTCGTGGGGACCAGCCAGCACGTTGGGCAGCCTGGTGGTCCCCGGACCGTAGATACCGAGGGGGACACCGTCGAGGGTGACCTCCGCCTCGGCCCCGAACGACGGGACCAGTTCCAGGTCGATGGACCCGGGGGGAGGGCACGCGACGGCCATCGCCTCCTCGAAGGCGGCCCAGTCCTCGACCT
>JAUVRF010000065.1 GCA_030597775.1 Methanobacteriota archaeon
GAGGAGACTCCGGCCGAAGAGGGGTCAGAGGTGCCAGAGGAGACCAAGGAGGGTGCCGAGGAGACTCCGGCCGAAGAGGCGTCTGAGGAGTCAGAGGTGCCAGAGGAGACCAAGGTCGAGGCAGAGGCTGAGGAAGAGTCCGAGGTCCCCGAAGAGGCGTCCGAGGAAGAGAAGGCGGAATGACCTTCCGATAGGCTAAATCTTCCATCAAGCTACTTATAGGGCAGTGCGAATGCTCTTTCGATGACGGAGGAAGCGGACGACGAGGCGAAGGAGGCGCTCCGCGATGAGATCAAGGACCTCAGCGAGAAGGTGGCCGACCTGGAGGCCGCCCTGCGGGCCGCGACCCGACCCCTTAGCGATGTGATGTCCCAGCTTGAGGGCATGAACCACATCGCTGGGAACTACTTCCGTCTCCTGGAGCTCTACAACAAGAAGGGTTCGATCTCCCCCGAGGCCGTGCTGCCCGAGCTCAAGGACCCCATCGCCATCGAGATAGTCAAGGTCCTCTTCGAGGACAGCAACCTCAACGTGACCGAGATAACCGATCGCCTCCGGGACCGGCGCGGTTCCGCCTCCCGGACCATCGTCCGAGAGCGCCTCCAGACCATGGTCGAGGACGGTATCGTGGTCACCCAGGATGGACCCAACGGTGTGACCCAGTACTGCATATCGGAGGACGTGTCGGACCGATGGTTCCGCCTCCTCGGCCTCCGCCGGTAGTCGTGACCACTTCTGGTCACCACCCATAATAACCCTGGTCACGCAAGGAAGGGACAAGGTGAAGAACATGCACGACGAACATCATGGACCGGACATGAGCCCCGAGGACATCAAGGAGATCCTCGAGATCGTGACCGATAAGGTGCCCGAGCTCCTCGAGAAGATCAGCGATATCCTCTACAGCAAGGAGAACGCATTGAAGTACGGCGAGGCGGTCGCGACCTTCTACAAGACCCTCGTGGACGCGGGGATGGAAACCGACCAGGCCTTCGAACTGACGGAGAAGTACATGAGCTCCCTTTCACCGATGTCGGCGATAGGTGGAGCCCTCAACCGTGGCCATGGCGAGGGAAATGGCGGCAAGTTCAATATCAAGATTGACTAGGCGCGGAGGCCAGGGAATGCCTAGGCGCGAGGAGCTCCCCAAGCTCCTGGGGGTCGTTCTGTACAAGTCCCCGAAGCTGCTCCTCAAGGTCAGCTGGCGATACCTGAAGGTCAAGAAACAGGCCCAGCGCGCTGAGAAGGCCTTCCGCCAACAGCTGGAGGACGGTGGCATGGACCCGGAGGCCGCCGCCCGCCTTGCAGAGAAGTACGGTTCAACGGCCAGCCTCCGCCAGATGATCAAGGAGGCCGGCGTCCCCGGCCAGGTCATGAACCTCTTCGGCAAGAGGTAGGAGTGGGCCCCCGGCCCCCGAGCCCCACAGCCCCCCAGCCCCCGGATCCCATCAAAGAGACACAAGGACCAGCCCTGGGCTTGAAAAAAAATGAAAGGAGGTGTGAGTGATGTTCTGGAACAGGATGTTCAACGAGCCGCGAACCGACGATACCACCCGCGAGCACGAGTTGCCGGTGACCCCACGGACCGGGGCCCCCGACAATGTGAGCTTGGTGGCCTGCGGGAACGGCCGATGGGCCTAGACTCAACCCTCCGATGGTACATCGGTGACGACGGGCGGAGCCCGTTGCGCCGGAGCTACGGAACGGTCCTCCGACCGGCCTCCGATCCCTAACCGCAGCGCGTTGAGGATCACCACCAGGGAGGCTCCCATGTCACCGATGGCAACGGCCATCCAGAGGGTGGCAAGGCCCATGAACACCAGGACCGCGATGGCGATCTTGATCGAGATGGCCAGGGTGATGTTCTGACGGATCACGCGCATCGCCCTCTTGGAGAGTCGCCTGGCCACGGGAACCAAGCTGATGTCGTCCCTGAGCAGGACCACATCGGCCGTCTCCATCGCAACACCGCTGCCGACGGCCCCCATGGCGATGCCCACGTCGGCCGCGGCCCGGCACGGCGCGTCGTTGACACCATCCCCCACCATGGCCACCTTGTGACCGTCGGCGCGCAGCAACCGGATGATATCGACCTTCTCCTCGGGAAGCAGGGGCGCGTAGACATCCGTGATACCCACCTCTCCCGCGACCGCCTTCGCCGCGGCCTTGGAATCGCCGGAGAGCAACATGACGCTCATGTCGTCGATCGCGGCTATCGACTCGCGAGCCAGGGGCCTGAGGGTATCGGAGAAGGCCAGGAAGCCCACGACATCATCGTCCTGGCTCACCACGACGACGGTCCTTCCCTCGGCGGCCATGGAAGCGATGGCATCCTCGTCCAGGTCAAGGCCACGGTCCCTGGCCCAGCTGGGATTGCCCAGGGCCACCCTGCACCCGGTATCGCTCCTGGTGCCCTGTACCCCCTTTCCGGGCAGGGCCTTGAAGTCCTGCACTGCAAGGGGCTCGACACCACTTTCCTCGGCCCCCTGGAGAACTGCGACGGCCAGATGGTGCTCGGAACCCTCCTCGACCCCGGCAGCCAGGGCCAGAACCTCGTTCCGGCTCCAGTCGTTCATCGGAAGCACCTGGACGAGCTTGGGATCGCCGGTGGTCAGGGTTCCCGTCTTGTCGAAGGCCACCACGTCCACCTCGGACATCTGCTCGAGGAACGCACCTCCCTTGAAGAGGATCCCCTGCTTGGCTCCAGAGGACACCGCCGAGACGACGGCAACTGGCACCGAGATCGCCAGGGCGCACGGGCAGGCGATGACGAGCAGCATGAGCGCCCGGTAGAACCAGTCCTGGCCATCGGCCCCGAGGACAAGGGGTGGTATGGTGGCGATGAGCAACGCGCTCAGGAGCACAACGGGGGTGTAGTACTTGGCGAACCTGTCGATGAACCGCTCCACGGGTGCCTTCCGCTCCTCCGCCTCCTCCACCATGGAGATGATGCGGTTGAGGGTGGTGTCGTGGGCGTGGGCGGTGACCTCGACCTCCAGGGCCCCGTCCACGTTCATGGTGCCGGCATAGACCGAGGACCCGATGGCCTTGGACACAGGGGCCGCCTCGCCAGTGATGGTGGCCTCGTTGACGGAGGAGGCCCCGCTGACCACGGTCCCGTCCACGGGGATGCGGTCCCCGGGCCGGATGATGGCCACATCGCCGGGCTCCACCTCCTCGACCTGGATCTCCACCTCGGTATCCCCCCGGAGCACCCTTACCCGCTTCGGTGCCAGCTCCACGAGGGCCCGCATCGACCTGCGGCTCCGCTCGGCGGACCAGCCCTCCAGGAGATCGGCCAGGGAGTATAGGAAGAGGACGGCCGCACCCTCGGCCATCTCGCCGATGGCGGTGGCGCCGATGGCAGCGATGATCATGAGACCCGAGGCCGTGAAGGTGAGGGCCATCATGGCCCGGACCGCGCTTCGGAGGATGTAGGCACCACCGAAGATCATGGATGAAAGGTAGACCAGGTGGTATGCGAAGACCTCCACACCACCCAACGTCACCACATGATGGTCCGTCAACCCGTGCTCCAGAAGGAGGCCGAGGAACAGCAGCACGCCCGCCGCCACGGTCGCATAGAACTCACCGCTTCGGAGGACCTCTACCTCCTCCTCCATGTCACCCGTGTCCACGGCGTAGCCCATCTTGCGGACCTCCCTCTCGATGGCCGGGGGGTCTATCGTAGAGGGATCGTAGGTCACGCAGACCTTGCCGCTGCCCAGGTTGACATCGGCGACGGAGACGCCCCGCTTCCTCTCGAGGCCGTTCTTGACGGTGGAGGCGCAGTCGCTGCAGTGCAGGCCGCGTATGCAGAACTCGTGCAGCGTCGGCGTCCCGTCCTCATCAGCCAAAGGATCACTCCCTAACGTGCTCCAGCGCCGTCTCGTGGAGGTCCAGGACATGGGGGTCGGCCAGGGTGTAGAAGACGATCTTGCCGTCCCGTCTTGCCTTGACGAGGTTGTGCTCTCGCAGGACCCTCAGCTGATGGGACACCGAGGAGATGGACATCCCGAGCACGTGGCTCACGTCGCAGACGCACAGCTCGCCGGACCGCAGGGCTCGAAGGATGCGGGTCCGCGTGGGGTCACCCAGCACCGTGAACAGGCGTGCCAGCTCGAACACCTCATCGTCGGGTAGGGAAGAGGACCGGGCGGCCTCGACGGCGTCCTCGTGGAGGGCACGGACCTGGCACGTGTAGCTCTTGTCATCGGGCATACGGACTACCTCCGTTAACACTTGAACAATTGCTCAAATGTTCAATTGACTATATCAATGTTGTGTCGTTGTCAGGGCCAGGGACCACCTTGACCCGGCTATCTGGAGGAATCATACGAAATGTTTATCAGGATCCAGATTAAGGGAAGTCGGATGCGACCGACTCCGACGGATGCCGAGAGTGGGGGCCATGGCGAGGGGAACGTCCACTCGATGGAGAGACGCGGGTTCCTGACCGGGTCCGTGTTGATCATCGCCTTCTGTGCCATCGTGAGCGCCGTGTGCATCTACGTGATGGCACTCAGCTTCTGGGAGGGCGAGGCGACGGTCCTGTCGACTTTGCTCCTCGGCCTGTATCCGGCCATCAGCGTCCCCATCATCGCATGGGAAGCGCGGAAGATGGTTCCGGTCAGGTTCGAGATCGACGGGTATTCGGCCCGCATGGTCCGTGGTGGCAGGGTACGCAGGGAGATCCCCCTCGACACAGATGTGAAGGCGGACATCCTGATGAGGAGCGAGAGGATAGTCCTCGACATAAAGGCATTCTCCTCTTGTTGTGAAGAGCCTCTCGTCAAGGACAGGCCAGAACGCCCTATGTCCCTCTGTGGCGTCATACTTACGAAGGGTGACGTCACGATAGCGTGCACCCACGAAGGAGGCTGGAAGCTGATGGACATCGGTAGGATCTGGGAGCCCTTCATCGATGCTGTCATCGACCACGACCTGGAGATGGGGGAGGAACTCTGGCGGTACTTCGAGTTCCGGAGGGAGGTGGAGACGGTGGCCGACGACGGGTCCTCCCAGTCCGTCCTGGACAAGATAGCGGCCTGGGATTTCTGAGACAGGGACACCCCCTCAGCCATGCGAAGCTTTTTGAACGGGCCATCCTTTTCTGTGCCCGGCGGTAGCATGGAAGAAGACAAGCCCCTTCGAGAGAGGTACTCCTCCGAGATCACCCCCGAGGACTTCGGCACGAAGTTGGCAGTGGCCGGCTGGCTGCAGGACGTGCGTAACCTGGGCGGCATCGCCTTCCTCCAGCTGCGAGACCGTGGTGGCGTGCTGCAGGTGACGGCCATCAAGAAGGAGATGGGCCCCGAGGGATTCCGGGAACTGGTGGAACTGCCGAGGGAGAGCGTGATCACGGTGACGGGCACCGTCCAGGAGAACAACCAGGCCAAGGCGGGTTTCGAGGTGCTCCCCAGCTCCTGGGAGCTTCTGTCGCGGGCGGAGGTACCCCTTCCCCTGGGGGTCGTGGACAAGGTGGGCGCCGATCTGGACACCCGCCTTGACAACCGCTTCTTGGACATCCGCAAGCCCGAGGTGGCTGCGATATTCCGCCTCCGCTCGATACTCACCGAGGGCCTTAGACGGAGCCTTGTGGACCAGGGCTTCGTCGAGGTGGCGACCCCGAAGATCGTCTCCGCCGGGGCCGAGGGTGGCGCCACCCTGTTCAAGCTGGACTACTTCGGCAAGCCAGCCTACCTGGCCCAGAGCCCACAGCTGTACAAGCAGCACCTCATGGCGACCGGGCTGGACCGTGTGTTCGAGGTGGCCCCGGCCTTCCGCGCCGAGCCCTCCGACACATCACGCCACCTGGCCGAGTTCACCTCGCTGGACGTGGAGCAGGCCTACGTGAGGACCTCCGAGGACGTCATGGTCACCGTGGAGCGGATGACCGTCGACGGCATCCGCTACATGATCGAGGGGGGCCAGGAGCTGCTGGACCAGCTCATTGTGCGCCTGGACGTGCCCCCGCAACCCTTCCGCCGGATCCCCTACGACGAGTGCATCGACATGCTCCGGGGCGACGGCGCCGACGTGCCCGAGGATGCCGAGATGGGCACCGAGCACGAGAAGGCCCTGGGTCAACTGGTCCACCAGCGCTGGGGCGAGGACTTCTACTTCATCACCGACTTCCCCACCCGATACAAGGTCGGCACCTTCTATGCCCACCGCCACGAGGACAGGCCCGAGCTGACGGGCTACTTCGACCTGGGTGTGCGGGGTCTGGAGATCGCCAGCGGTGGCAAGCGGGAGCACCGACTGGACGTGGTGACCGCCCAGATGGAGGAGGGCGGCCTTCGACCGGCCGACTTCGAGTTCTACCTCAAGGCGTTCCGCTACGGGATGCCACCCCATGGTGGCTTCGGATACGGCCTCGAGCGGCTGCTCCAGGTGCTGCTGGGCCTGTCCAACATCCGAGAGACCGTGCTGTATCCCAGGGACCGTCAACGCCTGGTCCCGTGAGGGCCGAGGGCAATTATTAATACAATCGGTGGCAATCGGCCCAATGGGACCCGGTGGTGAGCTGGTGGATGAGCTGGATGCGTTGATCGACAAGTTGAGCGCGGGCGAGCGCAGGGTGCTACTGGCACTGCGGGAGCTGGACGGCGCCGAGGTCGACACCATACGCGAGCAGGCGGACTTGCGGGAGCTCGTGGAGGTGATGAACTCCGCCTCGTGGCTCGCCAGCAAGGGCATGGTCACCATCGGCGAGCGGGTCGACCGGTACGCCATAGCGGGTCCGGAGGCCGCCGGTGTGGTGGAGCGCGGGTTGCCTGAACGGAGGGCCCTGGCGGTCCTGGCCCGCACCGGGATGCTTGGCATGGGAGACCTGGGCCCGGAGGCGGGCATGGAGAAGAAGGAGGCCTCGATCGCCCTGGGCTGGCTGAAGCGCAGGGGATGGGCCGAGATCCGCCGCACCGAGGACCAGACGGTGCTGGAGATCACCACCGCCGGGGAGGAGATGTCCGATGACACGACCCCCGACGAGGAGATGATCGCCCGCCTGGTGGAGGCTGGACGGAAGGGAGTCCCCGAGGAGGAGCTGGACCCCGAGATCTGGAAGATGCTGAAGGAACGCAAGGAGGTGGTTCGGGTCCGCGAGGAGGTGCACCGGACCCTGACCCTGACGGACACGGGCAAGGAGGCCCTCTCCCGCGGCATCGAGATGAGGGAGGAGGTGGCCCAACTGACCCCCCAGATGCTGCGTTCAGGCAGGTGGCGGGAGCTGGAGATGCGTCCGTACGACGTGCATGCGTACGCACCGGCCCTCCACGGTGGTAGACCTCACCCGATCCGGGACACCCTCGAGAAGGTACGTCGGGCCTTCAAGCAGATGGGCTTCACCGAGATCGTGGGTGATTACGTGCAGTCCGCGTTCTGGAACATGGACGCCCTCTTCGTGCCCCAGGACCACCCCGCCAGGGACCTTCAGGACACGCTGTACCTGGATGGAGGGTACGACCTTGACGTCGATCCCGGGGTCATCGATAGGGTGCGCAGGACCCACGAGGACGGCTGGGAGACGGGCTCCCGGGGCTGGGGTGGCGAGTTCTCGATGGAGGAGATCAGGAGACCGCTCCTGCGGACCCACACCACGGCGTTGACGATCCAGTACCTTGCAGAGCATCCCAAGGAACCCTGCAAGATATTCTCCCTGGGAAGGGTGTTCCGTCACGAGGCCATCGACTACTCGCACCTGGCCGAGTTCTACCAGGTGGAGGGGATCGTGATGGAACCGGGTGCCTCCTTCGCCATGCTGGTCGGGGTGATGAGAGAGTTCTATCAGCGGCTGGGCTTCGACGACATACGGATCAGGCCCGGTTACTTCCCCTACACCGAGCCATCGATGGAGGTGGAGGTGCTGCTCAACGACAAGTGGCTGGAGATGGGAGGCTCGGGACTGTTCCGGCCGGAGGTCACCGCTCCCTTCGACGTGCACGACCCGGTCCTTGCCTGGGGACTGGGCCTGGAACGCATCGCCATGATAATGTACGGCATCGACGACATCCGTCAATTGTACGAGTCCGACCTGGAGTGGCTCAGGAACCGACCACTGCGCTGAACCACGGTTTGGCCATCCCAAAAGGTTTATTTCCCATTAGTCCATCCGGAGCTCGCATGGCCCAGGAAGAGAAGGTAATGGAGATGCCCCTGTTCATAC
>JAUVRF010000035.1 GCA_030597775.1 Methanobacteriota archaeon
AACAGCTCGCGGTTGGGGGTGAAGACCCCCGTTTAGGTGGCGGGGTTGGACCGGGGCGTGCGACCGTTGGGCGTCTGGTCGATGACGATGACCTTGTCGATGTGGATCAGCCCGTCGATGCCGTCGTGGGCACCGGGCACCTTGTGGGAACCGTGGAGCGCGCGGGCGATGGATTTGTGCATGACCTCGCTCACCAGGGTGGACTTGCCCGAACCGCTCACGCCGGTCACGGAGATGAAGGTGCCAAGGGGGAAGTCCACGTCGATGTGCTTGAGGTTGTGCTCCCTCGCACCCCGGACCGTCAGGACCTTCCCGTTGCCCGGCCTGCGCTGTTCCGGGACCTCGATGGACATCCTGCCCGTGAGGTAGGCACCGGTCAGGCTCTCTGGGCAGGCCAGTATGTCGCTCAACGTGCCCTCGCACACCACCTCGCCGCCATGCTCGCCCGCACCTGGACCCAGGTCGATGATGTGCTCGGCGTGACGGATGGTCTCCTCGTCGTGCTCCACCACGATGAGGGTGTTGCCCAGGTCGCGAAGTTGCTCGAGCGTGCGCAGCAGACGCATGTTGTCCCGCTGGTGCAGACCGATGGAGGGTTCGTCCAGTATGTACATGACGCCGACCAGGCCGGAACCGATCTGGGTCGCCAGCCGGATGCGTTGCGCCTCTCCTCCCGCCAGCGTCCCCGAGCTCCGGTCCAGGGTCAGGTATCCAAGGCCCACGTTCCTCATGAAGCTGAGGCGGGCGCTGATCTCCTTGATCACCTCCTTGGCGATCTTCGCGTCCCGCCCCACGAGCTCCAGGTCCTCGAAGTACGCAAGGCACTGGCCCACCGAGAGGGAGCTCACGTCCATGATGCTCTTGCCCCCGACCGTCACCGCCAGGGTCTCGGGCCGGAGTCGATTGCCCGGGCAGGATGGGCAGTCCCGTATCTCCATGTACGCCTCGATCTCCCGCCGCGACCACTCGGAGTTGGTCTCCATGTACCGGCGTTCCCAGGCGTTTATGACACCCTCCACCGGCCGGGTCCACTCGTGGGTCATGTGCTTGCCCACCAGCTTCATGTGCACCTTCTCGTCGGAACCGTACAGGACGACCCTCCTCGCCTCCTCGTCGAGCTCGTTCCAGGGCGTGTCGACGGAGAATCCGAAGTGGTCCCCGATGGCCTGGAGCCACTGGTCCGCGTACTGGGAGGAGGAGTTTGCCCAGGGCCTGATGGCGCCCTCCCTAAGGCTCAGGTCCTTGTCGGGGACCATCAGGTCCTCCGACACCCGCTTGTAGGTCCCCAGACCCTGACACATCTCGCAGGCCCCGTGGGGGCTGTTAAAGGAGAACATCCTTGGCTTGAGCTCGGGGATGGATATGCCACAGGTCGTGCAGGCGAACTCCTCGGAGTACGAGCCCTTCTTCTTCCCCTGGATGATGCGTAACCCACCTCCGGAGAGCTGCAGGGCGTTCTCCACGGAGTCCGTGAGGCGCTGGCGCACGTCGCCCTTCAACTCGAGCCGGTCCACGACCACCTCGATGGTGTGCTTGTAGTTCTTGTCCAGCTCTATCGCGTCCTCCTCGTCGAGCCGATGCTCCTCCCCGTCCACGCGGACGCGGATGTAACCGTCCCTTCTCAGCTGGTCGAAGAGGATCTTGTGGTGACCCTTGCGGTCGTCCACAACCGGGGCCAGCACCTGGATGCGGTCGCCATCGAAGTCGTGCCGGACCGCGCTCACGATCTGCTCCGCGGACTGCCGCTCGATGCGCTTTCCACACTTGGGACAGTGGGGGATGCCTATGTTCGCCCAGAGCAGGCGGAAGTAGTCGAAGATCTCGGTGACCGTGCCGACGGTGGACCTGGGGTTCCGGGACAGGGCCTTCTGGTCGATCGCGATGGCGGGGGAGAGGCCCTCGATGTAGTCCACATCGGGCTTCTTCATCTGTCCCAGGAACTGGCGGGCATAGGCCGACAGGGACTCGACGTACCTGCGCTGGCCCTCGGCGAAGATGGTGTCGAAGGCAAGGGAGGACTTGCCGGAGCCCGAGAGTCCGGTGATGACCGTGAAGGTGTTGCGGGGTATGCGTACACCCACGCCCTTGAGGTTGTGCTCGCGGGCGCCCACGACCTCCAGGCACTTCACCGTCAGGTCACCCACCCCCCTTGGGCCCCCCCCAGGAGTGTTTCTTCTTCTTCTTCCACTTGCCCCTGCGAGTGCTCTCCCTCGCCCGACGCGTGGAGATCGGCTTTGGCCGGGGCCCACCCATGGAGGGGGCGCCCATGCCTGGCGGACCCACCGCCTCGTCACCGAGCTCGCTCTCCTCCAATTCGTGTATCTTGTCCCGCAGGACGGCGGCGTACTCGAACTCAAGGTCGGCGGCGGCCCGGTCCATCTCCCGGCGCAGGCCGTCGATGACCGTCTCGGCGCCCATGGTAAGGTCCACCTCGATGTCGTCGGGTGTGAGCTCGCCTCCGTCGGAGACGCTCTTGACGACGATGGACCGGATGGAGCTGGCCTTGACCACGGTGTGGGGTTCAATGCCGTGCTCCCGGTTGTACTCCGCCTGCTTGGCCCGCCGGGTCTCTGTGATGTCCAGGACAGCCCGCATCGCCTCGGTGACCTTGTTGGCGTACATTATGACCATGCCATGGAGGTTCCGGCTGGCCCGACCGATGGTCTGGAGCAGGGACGTCTCTGAACGCAAGAAGCCCTGCTTGTCCGCATCGAGGATCGCGACCAGGGACACCACGGGGAGGTCGAGGCCCTCGCGCAGGAGGTTGATGCCGATGAGGACGTCGAAGTCCCCGGCCTCCAGGCCCCGGAGCAGCTCGACCCGCTCCACGGTGTCTATGTCCGAGTGCATGTACCGGACCCTCACGTCGAGGGCGGCGTAGTGGTCCGTGAGGTCCTCGGCCATCCGCTTTGTGAGGGTGGTGACCAGGACGCGCTCGTCCCGCTCCGACCTGTCACGTATCTCCGCCAACAGGTCGTCGACCTGGCCCTCGACGGGGCGGACCTCGAGGCGCGGGTCCAGCAGACCCGTGGGTCGCACCACCTGCTTGGCCACAACCTCGGAGTGCTCGAATTCGTAAACGCCCGGGGTGGCGCTCACGTACAGGGTCTGGCCGACCCGTTCCTCGAACTCTTCGAACACGAGGGGGCGGTTGTCGTAGGCGGATGGTAGGCGGAACCCGTATTCCACGAGGGAGTGCTTCCGTGACCTGTCCCCGGCGGACATCGCCCGGATCTGGGGCAGCGTCACGTGGCTCTCGTCTATGATGGTGAGGAAGTCATCGGGGAAGAAGTCGAGGAGGGTGTACGGGGGCTCGCCCCTGCGCCGCTCGGTCAGATGCCGGGAGTAGTTCTCGATGCCGGAGCAGCTACCGGTGGTCTCCATCATCTCCAGGTCGAACTCCGTCCGCTGACGGATGCGCTCCGCCTCCAGGGGCTGGCCCGCCTCCAGGAACCTCTGCTCCCTTGCCAGCATCTCCTTGTTGATGTTGGCGATGGCCCGCTCCATCACGTCCTCCTCGACGATGTAGTGCTTGGCGGGAGGGAACATGACGGACTTCCATCGGTCGAGGGGCTTGCCGGTGACCCGGTCGACCTGGGAGATGCGCTCCACCTCGTCCCCGAACAGCTCGATGCGGACGATGTCGTCGGTGTGGGGCGGCCAGACCTCCACGGTGTCGCCCCGGGCCCGGAACCTGCCCCGGGCTAGGTCGATGTCGTTGCGTTCGTAGTGGAGCCGCACCAGTTCCTTCAGGATGTCCTGGCGGGCTATGGGTTGGCCCTCGGTGAGCACCAGGGTCATCCTCTGGTAGTACTCGGGTACGCCAAGGCCGTATATGCAGGAGACTGAAGCGATTATTATGACGTCCTTGCGGGCGAGGAGGGACGCCGTCGCACGGTGGCGCAGCTTCTCCAGCTCTGCGGAGATCTCCACCTCCTTGGCTATGTACTGGTCCGTTACGGGAACGTACGCCTCGGGCTGGTAGTAGTCGTAGTACGACCCGAAGTACCCCACCCCGTTCTCCGGGAAGAACTCCCGCAGCTCGTTGTACAGCTGGGCGGCGAGGGTCTTGTTGTGGGAGATCACGATGGTGGGCCTCTGGAGCCTCTGGATTACATTGGCCATCGTGAAGGTCTTTCCCGACCCGGTCACTCCCAGCAGGGTGGCCTTCAGGGTATCCCCCTGGAAGGCCTCCACCAGGGTGTCGACCGCCTCTCCCTGGTCTCCCCTGGGAACGAACTCGGTGGTGAGCTTGAACGTGTCCATTGTCCGCCGTTGGGTTGTACCCAGGGGTCCGTATATGAAGATTGTCCCGGGGGGTGAGCGGATGTGTGGAGGGTCCTGTTCCGAGGGATTATATACGGACCATCGCAATCCAAGCGGCATGATACGTGGTTTCGTGGGGAGCCCCAACAAGAAGGGCAGGACGGCGGCCATCGTCAGGGAGGCGCTGCTTGGCGCCGAGGAGCAGGGGGCGGAGGTCGAGATGGTCCACCTGTCCGACTACCAGGTGTCCGATTGCTTCGACTGCAATGTCGAGCACCAGGGCGGGATGGACTGTGGACCCGACGATGACTACCGCGCCCTTTCGATGATGATCGACTCGTCCGACGCCGTCGTCATCGGCTCCCCCGTCTACTGGTCCGCGATCACCAGCAACGTGCGCGCGATGCTGTCCCGCAAGCTCCGGGTGGAGATGGGGTCCGGACCCAACTTGGGCATGCCCGCCCTGGGCATCCTGGTCGCCGGGGGCTCCGGGAACGGTATGGTCGAGGCGATGAAGCCCCTCTACCTCCTGTTCGAGAAGCTGCGATGGCATCCCTTGAACAGCTTCCCCGTGACCCGCTTCAACTGGGACCGGGCACTTGTCGTCGCCACCGAGGCGGGCCGTGACCTGGCCGCCATGTCCGACAAGCGCAGGCCCATCCCCGAGGATCAGATATGGACCTTCTACAACGACCTTCGCTATCGTAGTTACGACCGCATCGACGAACGGCGGTTGCTGGCGGAGCTCATCGTGGGTGCCCTGCCCGAGATCGGCAAGTTCGCCTCGATCGCTTCCGAGCTGCGGGAGAAGCGGGGAAAGGTCGAGACCCTTTTCCAGCAGCACCGCAAGGCGGAGGCTGTCCCCCTCATCGACGACATCATCTTCCGCGCCACCGAGATATGGGAGGTGCTCAGCCCGTCGGCCCGCGCCTACGAGGAGAAGGGCGACCGAGAGCGAGACTAGCGGGATAACGTATTTATCAAGGCCTCTCCATTCCACCGTGTAGCGGATGTGAAGTCCCGTGGTCGAGTTCCGACGTAAGAAGGATGAGAAGGACGATCCCGAGCTGTGCTCTGTCAAGGGCTGTCAGGAACCCTTGAAACGGTCCATGAGCGGCAAGGCCGTCGCGAAGGCAGTGCCCGACATGAAGTTCAAGGTGAAGGATCCCAAGAAGGTCCGGCTCTGCAAGGAGCACTACAAGGAGTACAAGAAGGCGACCAAGGAGGAGCGCAAGCTGCAGCGCATGTCTTGGTCGAAGTAGACCATCGTAACGACCAGAAAATATGAGGGAGCAGACCGATGACCGAACAGCGAGATAAGTTCCGCCTCGCGAACCCCTATCAAGTGGAGGGTGTCCCTCCAGGACCAGACTCACCCCGGGCCAAGCTGCCCGTTCCCCACAGACAGGTATGGGCCGCCCTCCAGGACGGACTGCGGAACCTATCAAGGGTCCGGGAGACCGTCCTCTGGTGCGGCGAGGGGTGGAGGTGGGCTTGGCAGTACTCGTACGGCGATCGACAGCTCGCCTTCCTGATACCCTCCGATGTGGGCGTCTCCGCCGTGCTGGTGGTGGACGACGATCTGCTCGATCCACTGATGGAGCACGAGGGGATGACCCCCTCGATCCGCAACCTGGTCGAATGCTCCGAGCCGAAGGGGAGCGGCCGCAGATGCTGGACCCCGGTCCTCGATGTGGACACCGCCCGGAACTTCCTCTACGCGGCCCGTGGCCTTCTCGAGGTCATCAGGTCCCAGTAGGTCCACTGGGTGGAGCCAGGGCTTCTTGATAGATCGAGAGAATAATTGCACGTAAAGGTCGACGGCTTTCATGGGTTCCCATGGGCGCGAGCACCACAGTACAACCATGTACGTGTGCGGCCTTAACTACCGGGTTCGGGATGGGACCGGGTGAACTCCGCAGCTTTGACCGTCGTACCTTTACCTGCGAAAGGCGCGTATGCGCCATTCCTTATATCAACTTTTCTACGTTCTCCGCGATTATGGAGTGGTGGACGTAGCCCGTCCAGGTCCACTGGACCACGCCATCACCGTCCAGGAGCACGATGAGGGGTAATTGCCAGATGTCGTAGCGGGACTGGATGTTGTCACCGTCCACCGCGAAGGTCCAGGTGGCATTGTTCGACTCCCTGACGGACCGCACCTCTTCGTCGGTCTCCCAGGTGATGAGGTCCAGCGAGACCATCTGGAGGCCCTCTCCGGAGTAGTTCGAATAGACCTTCTCCAGGTCCTTGAAGAGCATGAGGCAGAACGGGCACTCCATCTCCCATACGTTCACGATGACCGGGGAACCGCGCAGGTCCGACAGCCTTCCCTCCACGCCATCCACGTCCCGCCACACCAGGTCGGGAACGGTGCTTCCCACCTGGGGATGAGCGTCCTCGGGAGCCTCGATGCCCCAGGTGGTCTCGATCACCTGGACGATACGACCCTGACCCAGGGCCTCGTCGCTCCTCTCGAGGATGATATGGTCTGCGTCCAGGACGAATACGGTCGGATAGTCCTGGATCGAGAGGATGTCCTCGATGACGCCCTCGGGCGTGGAGAAGGTCCAGTCCGCACCCACCTCGTCGCGCAGGTCGCCCACGGTCTTTCCATCGTACACCTGGCTGTCGCGGATGGTGAGGGCCTCCACGGTGACGTTGTCCCAGTGCCCGAGCACGCTCCTGATCTGGGCGAACTGTGGCATGAAGGGGTCTGCCGCCGGGTCCACAACGTGGAGGATGACGTAATCCGCATCGATGCTCCACAGACCAAGGGCGGAGCCATCGTGGGTGGTCACGTTGAAATCGGGTATGCGGAAGTACTTTGTGGTCCCCTCGTGAGGGAGTTCCATCCCATCGGGTTCATTCCCGTCCAGGCAGCCCGGGAGGACCGCCACCAGCAACAGAATAAGGAGGACGATGAAGGGCGTGGCCCGGTCCATGGCGATGCACAAGCGGCCTGTCTATATCACGTTTTGGGCGAAGTATGGTCAAGCGCCAACGACAATGCCCACGCAGAGGAGCGTCCCGCCGACCAGGTGGGTGATGACCGTGAGCCCCATCGCGGGCTCCATATCGGGGTAGATCCCCCGGGAGCGGTTGAGCACCGCGACCGCCCCTGCCGCGGGGACGAACGCGGCCATGGTCACCAGGGCCGCCAAGGGCATGAGGTTCATGATGACGGCCCCGACGATCACCGCCATCGCTCCCACCTGCAGGGTGGTGTAGACCTCGATCGACCGCTCCACACCCCAGCGAACGACCAGGGTCCGCTTGCCGGATGCCGCGTCAGCCTCCATGTCCGGGAACTGGTTGACCCAGATGACGGCTGCTATCCACAGTGACACCGGAATGGAGGCCGCAAGGGCCTCCCAGCTGAAGGACCTGACCTGGATGTAGTAGGTCCCGAGGACGACCAGCAGGCCGAAGAGGGCCCCGATGACCAGATCGCCCATCCCCTTGGACGCAAGGGAGAGCGGTGGCGCGGAGTAGAAGTACGCCCCACCCACGCCTATCATGCCCAGGAGGAGGATGATCCAGCCGTCCTCTCCAAGCAGGTAGCCCAGGTAAAGGCCCACGATGGAACCAAGGGCCAGGAATGCCTGGCCCAGCCTCTGCACCTTCCTCGGTGAAAGACGCTTGTCGACCAGGGTGCTCGAGCCTCCGGAGAAGGCCGTCCTGTTGCGGTTGATGACGTCGGTCCCACCCAGGAAGTCCCAGTAGTCGTTGGTGATGTTGGCTCCCAGATGAAGGAACACGACGCCGATCATCGTGAGGAAGAACAGGTACCAGTCCATACCCCACAGGTCCTTGAGGGCGGCCCAGGCCACGGCCCCACCCACGAGCACGGGGATCACGGAGGCGGTGAGGAAGGGAGCCCTGAGCTCCTCGAGCCAATCGGTCAATGTGGCGTCACCAGATGACGCTTCGGCTTTGGTACCTTCGATGGTCACTCCACCTGGGAAGAAGGAGGATGCAATTAAGGATTGTGCCAAGAATTTCAGCATATGCTAGTGTCGGTTCCGATGGCCTCCATCTCAGGGCGAAGACCCAACCTCAACGGTCGGGCCAGGTGTCGCCTGGCCCCGGTTGGCACCTCGTACCAGCCAGGGGCCACATCCCTCGACCGGGTCTCCTCGATGACGTCACCCTCGCCGGCCCTTGCACCGCAACGGACGCATCTGTAACCCGCCCCCGTGCCGACGGACTTCATCGATTGGCCGCAGTCGGGGCACTTGGGATTGCCGACCTTCACCACCTGGGTCTGGGTCCCGAGGGCCAGGAGGGAGAACTTCTCCAGGTTCAATGTCCTGGGCTCTTCGCGAACGCTGCCGCAGGCAACGATGATGTCCCCGGGAAGTAGCTCGCGCACCACGTGGCGGAACCCCTTGGTGGGCTCGTAGGCGGCGACTGCCAGGTGGCGTCTGCCGTCGGCGATCTCGAACAGGACGTGACCGCCCGGGATCGTCCTGGGGGCCTTGGTGACCTCTCCCCTCACCACCACGCTCTCGAAGGGTCTCACGTCGGAGAGGGCCTTCGGGACGAGATGGTCGTCCGTCCCCTGGTTGGTGACGAACTCGACCCAGCCCGCCCGCTTCTCGCCGATGATGGCCCCGAGAGCCCTTGGCAGGTCGCCTGGGTCGGTGCCCCGGATTCCGAAGAGCACCGGGCAGGGGCTGGATGGGACCATGGTGAGGTCGCCCGTCTCGTGGTCGTAGCTGTCGAAGGTGCTTGGAAAATGTTCGTCGAGGGCCTTCACCGACGGGGCATCCACATCCCTGGGCGTCCCCCAGCGGTCCCTCTCGCGATGCGCGATCGGCTCCCACGTGGTCCGCTCCGTCGGCCAGGCGATGGCCGCCGACGCGCCGATCAGGCCACGGAGGGAGCCCTCGCCCCGGGACAGTAGGCCCCCGTCCCCGAGCCTTCGTTCGACGGTGTCAACCTCCAGGATCGTGTGCATCGCCTCGTCGTACCATGCAGGGGGAGGGGGTCCCCGGGACAGGACAAGGCCGGGATTGGTGCGGCCATCCTCGATCCAGGTCAGTTCCTCCACGACGGCCCACGCCGCATCCAGGACCTCCTGGCTCGGGGGGACGTCGACGCCATCCGGATAGGAATGGATGGGCTCCCCGTCCCATTCCCCGATCGCCCTGGGCGCGCCCCCTGGCGTACCCAGGTGCATGGCCAGCGCGGCGTTGCCCCGGGTCTTCCAGGGGTTCGTGGGGTTCAACCTCACCAGTCGTGGATGGTCCAGGAGGACCAGGTCCATCTCCTCCCGGAGACGGAGTGCCATCTGGACTGCCACGCGGGTGGTGCAGCCTCCCTCGAGGGAGTCGGTGCCGCCCACTCCGAGGAGCATCGCGCGACCTCCGGTCCTGCAGCGGAAGGAGGGTAGTTATGGGTTATCCGACCTGGGCTAGGACGCCGCACCGCCCCCTCTTGGCGGGGTCACGCGACGCCCGTGTCCGGGTTCGGCCGTCATGGAACTCTCAATGACACGCCATGAGGTCCGTCCGCACCTGGTGCACCATGATATGGTGTGTCATGGCGTTCCGCTGGCTGATTCGCGCCTTCCGCGCGCCCTGACGTTGACAGACCGGAACTATTCCCCGGAAGTAATATA
>JAUVRF010000118.1 GCA_030597775.1 Methanobacteriota archaeon
CCAGGGTCGCTTCGTATGTCCGTCCTGCGGGGAGTACAATGCCGATCTAACCGGTGCGGTGAACATTGGCAATAGGGCGTGTGCCTATATGGCCATCGCCGGGGTGCATGGTATTGCGCCCTTGAGGGGGACAACGAGCCCCCAAGTTCAGTGTGACACGATGTCATGCTAAACAAGTACTGTTGTACTAATAATAATGTTGACCCCCGGGTCGCCCGTGGTGAGCCGTAGGGACCGTTCGGCCCCCCGCCCACGGGGTTCACCGGTAGGCGAAGAAGGCGGTGACCGACCCCTTCTCATCGTCCACCTCGAGACGGACGAAGCCGTACCGCTCGAACTGCACGAAGGCGTCATCATGCTCCATCGCCAGGGGCTCGGAGATCCCCTGGTCCTCGCCTCCGTCGGGACGGCGGACAACGGTGGGCACGCCCTCCGGGGTGGTCCAGTGGACGATGGGGACGCCCTGCTTGAGGATAGACAGATCGTCGCCGATGTAACGAGCCTCCCTTGGCCCGGAGAGCTCGAAGTTGGCAAGGTCCTTGAGGCGGAACCGGCCCGCGGCGCTCAGCTTGCTCAGGTCCTCCAGGGGGACGACCACCCGGTACAGACCGTTCTCGCCCTCGGGCAGGGAAACCTCGCGGAGCCCCATCTCGGGCCTGTCGGGATGCACGGGTGCGTGGCCCACCAGTGGATGGTCGCAGCCGAGGGCCAGCTCCGTGGGTTTTGCCACGAAGAACAACCGGGGCGATGTGGCCTCGTGGATGTCCCTGTCGTGGGCGTAGAGGGTCTTCCAAGAGAACTTGATCTCGATGGGCCTTATGGAGGCCTCCACCCAGTACCTGCGAAGGGCCTCGGGTGACAGCCCCCTGCGGCCAAGGGCCCGCAAGGTGCCCAGCCGGGGGTCGTCCCATCCCGAGTACTTGCCCGTGGCCAGGGATTCTCGGATGTGGGAGGTCTTGAGGACCACGCCCTCGATGGACACGAAGCCGTAGTGATGGAAGTGGGGCGGATCCCACCCGAGGTACCTGTAGATCCACTTCTGACGCAGCGTGTTGTTCAGGTGGTCCTTGCCCCGGAGCACGTGGGTGAGCCCCATCAGGTGGTCGTCGATGGCGACGGAGTAGTTGTACAGGGGGTAGACACGGTAACGGTCCCCGGTCTTGGGGTGGGGCTCGTTCGAGATCCGCAGGGCCACGAAGTCCCTGAGCGCCGGGTTGGGATCGGCCAGGTCGGTCCTGATAACGACCACGGCGGCCTCGGGCGGAAACGCCCCCCCCGAGCATCCTGTCCCAGAGGTCCTCGTGCACGGCCGGGACCGTCTCACGGTGGGGGCAGGCCTGACCGTGGGACTTGAGGTCGCGCCAGGTCTCGACGTCGCAGGTGCAGACGTAGGCCGCGCCCATCTCGAGGAGCCTGCGCGCGTGCTCGTAGTACAGGTCGAAGCGGTCGGTCTGCTCGTAGTGGTCCGTCACGTTGCAGCCCAGCCACTCCATGTCCTCGCGGATCATCTCGTAGGCCTCGGGCATCACACGGGCGGGGTCGGTGTCCTCCAGTCGCAGTATGTAGCGACCGCCGTAGCGCTTCACGTACTCGTCGTTCAGGATGGCGGCGCGGGAGTGTCCGACATGAAGGGGTCCCGACGGTCCCGGGGCGAAGCGCATGACCACCTCCCCGTCGACACCCTCCAGGTCGGGAAGGCCCCGGTCCCTCTCCTGGGTCGTCCGTTCCACGAGGGACGGGTCGATGGCCTCCAGCTCGGCCAGCTGCTTGGAGGCGTCCATGTCGTTAACGATCGCCACCTCCTCCTTGACGATGCCGGTGATGTGCTTGGCGGAGGCGCGCCACTCGGGCCGCTCTCCCAGGACGCGGGCTATGACCGGGCCCATCTCGCAGGCGCCCTCGTGCTGGACCGCGTTCTGGAGCGCGTACTTCCGCGAGGTCTCCCTCACCTCGTCCTTCGGGGGATGTCCACCGCCCGCATCCTTGCCCATGTCTGCTCACCCTCCTTCCATCGTCAGTGATCCCGGGCGATCATGTAGTGGATCAGGCCGCGGAGGAACTCCCTGTGCTCCGAGGGGGGCAGTGCCCTGAGCCTGTCCTCGGCGCGGGCCGCGTAGTCCTCCGCCATCGACCTGGCGTGATCTATGGCGCCCGTCCTCTGCATCACGTCGATGGCCGCCTCCATCTCCTCACCCGTCGCCTCCACGTTCCCGAAGGCCTGGAGGAACGTTGCCCTGTCCTCGGCTCCGGCAGAGCCCAGGGTGCGGATGGCCATGATGGTGTGCTTGCCGTTGCGTATGTCCGAGCCCACGTCCTTGCCCAGCTTGTCCTGGTCCGCGAAGATGTCCAGGTAATCGTCCCATATCTGGAAGCCGATCCCCATCTCCCGGGCGAACATGCCCATCGCCTCGGTGAGGGCGTCGTCGGCGCCGGCGACCCGGGCACCACCCTTGGCAGCCATCTCGAACAGGCGGGCCGTCTTGAACTCGACCATCCGCAGGTACTCGGCCTCGGTGACGCCTCCCGGTTCGACCTCCTCGAAGTCCATGTCCCACTGTTGCCCCTCGCCGATCTCGAAGACGGTCCGGGCCGCCTCCTGGACGAGGGTCCTGACCGTGGCGTCATCGGCCTCTGTCCGGGTCATGACCTCGAAGGACAGTGCGAACAGGATGTCCCCGGCATTGATGGCGGAGGCCTCGTTCCACACCGTGTGCAGCGTGGGCCTGCCCCTGCGGACGCTGTCCTTGTCCATCAGGTCGTCGTGTATGAGGGTGAAGTTGTGCACCAGTTCCAGGCCGCACCCGAAGGGCAGGGCCCGCCAGGACGAGCCCGGGGACACCGCGTCCGCCACCGCAAGGGTCAGCACGGGTCGGAGCCGCTTCCCCCCGGCGCTGGGATAGTAGGCTATCGCCTTGAGCACCTCGGGATGCTGGCCTATCGCCAGCTGCTCTTCGAGGTAACGCTCGATGTCGTCCAGCCGGGACGCCATGTAGGCCTTGACCTCCAGGGGGGTCGCCCTCGGTGGCCATGCACCGTCCTCTCCCACCATGCTCACTCCTCCTGCTCGAATCGGGCAAGATATGCGAGGAGATCGTCGGCCAGGATGAACGCCTGGACCTGGAGTTCGGGAACGTTGCCGGCCCCCACCAGGAACATGGCCGTCCGAAGTTCCTCCAGGACCAACTGGAGGGCCTCCAGCGTCTCCGCCCTGCCCTTGATCGATGGGGCCAGGACGGTCCTGGCCACCCCCGCCGCGCTGGCGCCGAGCACCAGGCCCCTGGCCACGTCCAGTCCGCTCCGGATGCCTCCCGTGGCTATGACCGGCAGCACCGCGGACGCCTCGATGACGCTCACCGGCGTGGGGATGCCCCAGTCCTTGAAGGTCCATCCGATGCGGGCCCGAGCGGTCAAGCCCCGCTCCTCGGCGCGCACGGCCTCCACCGCGGCGAAGCTGGTGCCTCCTGCCCCGCCCACGTCTATGCCCTTGACCCCGGCCTCGAGAAGTTCCAAGGCGACGGCATGACTGATGCCCGCCCCCGTCTCCTTGGCGATGACCGGGATGTCCTCCGCCAGCTCGGCGATGGCCTCCAGCACACCCGCCGCCCTGGTGTCGCCATCGGGCTGAGCGATCTCCTGGAGGAAGTTGAGGTGTATCGCCACCATGTCCGCGTCGATCATGTCCATGGCCCGGCGGATGTCGTTGACGCCCAGGGCCTTGCCGCTCTTCTGGTCGATGAGCTGGGGAGCGCCGATGTTGGCGATGACCAGGGGAATGTCGTGGTCCTTCAGGGGATGGAAGGTCCTCGCGTAGTCGGGGTGCTCCAGGGCTGGCCTCTGGCTGCCAACGCCCATGGGTATCTGGAGCTCGGCCGCCGCGGCGGCCAGGTTGTCGTTGATCTCCCGGCCGTGGGAATGACCGCCCGTCATCGCGGCGATGACGATGGGCGCGCCAACCTTCTTGCCGAACAGCTGGGAAGTGGTGTCCACCGCCTCTATGTCCACCTCCGGCAATGCGCAATGTATGAGCTGGACGCCGTCCCAGAAGTTGTTGGAATTGACGATGTCGTCACGGAGACAGCTGTCCACGTGCTCCGACTTCCTCTTGCTGCTCTCGGGTCTGGTCTGTCCCGTCGACCCGTCGCCGCCGTCGGCAACGGTGGGTCGGTCCTCCTCGAATCCAGTCATGTTCAATCATCTCCCGCTGGGCAGTACCCGGGTCCCCTTGACGCGGCGCCCCTCCATGAGGGACCGCAGTCGCCCGGGGCTGTTGCCCCCGATGATCCAGGTCTCCTTCGAGCTGGCGGCCACCTGGAAGGCCTCCGCCAGCTTTCCCCCCATCGAGCCCGTCACGTCGGCCACGCCCTCCGCGGCCGTTGTGCCGACCACCTGGGCCCCGTCGGGGGAGACGGTGCGCAGCAGGCGTGCGCCGGGGTCGGCCGGTTCGCCATCGTAGACGCCGTCGACGCCGGTGACGAATACCGAGAGGTCGGGTTTGAAGACGGCTGCCAGGCCGGCCATGAGCAGGTCGCCCGACGCGATGGCCACACCCCGCTCGGTGTCCATGAGCACGTCCCCGAAGGTGACGGGGACCAGGCCCCTTGCGATGGCCCGTTGGAAGGGCACGGCGTCGAAGGCGACCATCCGGCCGTCCTTCAGCTCCAGCCAGGTTGCGGGGGGCAGCGATACGGCGGGGATGCCCGCCTCTATGAGGACGTCCAGCACCCTGAGGTTCAGGTCGCGCACGTCCCGCTGGACGATGGCGGTCCCCTCCACCTGCCTGTGGTCCTTCATTCCCCTGGCCAGGCCGTACTCGGCGGCGCGCACGTGGCCGAAGCTACCGGCACCGTGAACGACGATGAGCCCCTCCCCCTTGAAGGGGGCCAGCTCCCGGGAGAGGCGACGGGTCACCCGTGAACGGAAGGCCAATGGCCGGGCCTTGTCCGTTATGACGCTCCCTCCCAGCTTGACCAATCGCATGGCTTCGCCTCCCTTGGCAGAGGAGCGGATGGGGCCGCCGATAAATCTACTTTTTCGCTCCTCGCCGGCACCGTCGAAGGTTATTAATAGAACGGGGTCGGAGAAACGACATGGATTCTCAGGAGGCGTATGTCATTTTTATATATGACCTGTCCCTTTACCAATTCTCCCCTCCCGGTGGTGTGTCCTCATGATTAGATTCGGCCCGAGTGGTATCCCCCTCTCCTGCAAGGGCAGGACGCCCAGGGACGGCATCGAGGACGTCCACATGCTGGGACTCAACTCGATGGAGATCCAGTTCGTCCGCGTGAACGTCTTCGACCGATACACCACCGAAGAGGAGGACGGCATGGTTCCCATGGACATGGAGAAGGAACTGATCGTCGATGTCCTCCGGTACGTGGACGACGAGAACAAGGAGGCCGTATGGGAGAAGAACATGAAGGTGGAGGAGGGCGATGTCCTCCGTGTCCTCACCTGCGGTATCGGCAACGACTACAACGAGCTCAAGGAGACCGGCCGACTGGCCCGGGAGCTTGACGTGGATCTCTCCCTCCACACGCCCTACTACATGGACCTGGGCGGCGAGGACGGCATATCCGAGCGGTCCGTCAACAACGTCATCTACGGAGGCATGATCGCCGACGCCCTGGGAGCGGGCGTAGTGGTCACCCACATGGGCCTCTATGGCGACCTGGAGCTGGACGAGGCCACCGACTCCGTCATCGCCAAGATGGAGTCCCTCACGGGTGAGTACAGGGAACGCAAGATCAAGGCCCGCATCGGCCTCGAGACCTCCGGCAAACAGGTTGTGTACGGCAGCCTCGACGAGATCCTGGACGTGGTCTCCAAGGTGAGGGGCACCGTGCCCGTCCTCAACTTCCCCCACATCCACGCCCGCGAGCACGGCTCCCTCCAGTCCAAGGAGCAGTTCCAGGAGGTCTTCGACAGGACGAGGAAGGCCTCGAAGCTGAAGTGGTTCTACACGCATTTCTCCGGCGTCCAGCACGAGGGCGGGAACGAGAAGCGCTACACCCCCATCAAGAAGGGGGACCTCAAGTTCGAGCCCCTGGCCGAGTGCGTCCTCGAGAACAACTTTGACATCACCATCATCTCGAGCTCCCCCCTTCTGGAGCACGACGCGATGTACATGAAGGTCATCCTGGAGCGGGTCATGCTCAAGCGGGAGTCCAAGCTCCAGAGGCAGATGAAAGAGGCAGCCAAATGACCGACCTTGGTCCGAGGAAGAAGGCGCTGCGGTA
>JAUVRF010000449.1 GCA_030597775.1 Methanobacteriota archaeon
CCGAATCGCATTTCCGACTCATTTGAAATGGACAGACCTGGAAAGGCCCACGAATTCGTGGATCCAGCAAGATAGATGAACCCTTGGCTGTCCACGTCGATCCCATTAATATAATCGCTCTGGTTCCCGCCCAGGTAGGTGGAGTAGAGCAAGGGGTCGATGATCACCGTTCTACTGGTATCATAGGGGGCCAGCGAGTAACCATAGGCATTATTACCAAGTATGCAGAAGGAGGCATCGATTTTCTGGGATGGCATGTCCTCATAGAAGGCAACGAGGTCAGAATCGACCAGTTCGCTCCCGAGAGTATTGATGACCAGGTCACCCTTCGTGTCGATCATCAAGGATTCGTGCCCTTCGACATGGATCCGGATCACTGAAACATCCACACAAGGACGCACCTTGAAGGTGTACTTCAGGCCGTCCACACCCGATGCGACAGAGAGGTCGATCCCTGTCCAAAGGTCCTGATAGACGATCTCCTCAAAGGTCCTGACATCAGGGGTCCAACCGTTGGGGTCGTTCCCGATCAGGTAATGGGACATTCCTGGGACCATTTTCCTGGCTACGGGCATCACATCGTTCGAGCCAGGGAAGGTCATCTCGATCGAGGCCCGCTCCTGGTCCATCCATAGGGTGATCTCCAGACGACTCCTGTAGAATGCCACGGTTCCTCCTGGTATTTCTGTGAGATAAGCCGCTTCTCCATCACCGAACTGCCCAAGGTTCTCAAGGATACCGATCGGTCTGACGGATCTATGGATATCGATACTCTCAAGATGTCTTCCTTCATTCACAAGTGAGCAACTGTCCTCTTGGTCAATGGAAAGGGCTGGCCAGATAGCCACAGCGGTGACCGTCAGCAATGCAATGATGAGGGTAGTGACCCAACCAGAACCCCTCAATGGAACTCCCATTCGCCAATTTGATTGGCCTGGTCGTTATTTCAACCTTTCCATATTATTCGGGAGGGCACCTGGAAGTGCCCCTATTGGCTGCGCAAAGGCCAAATGGGGTAAATCCCATCAACCAGCCATGGTAACCCTGAGGGCACCCGACGGCGCGACCCTGGGCCAGCGGCCCTTTGTGATGGGCATCCTCAACGTGACCCCCGACAGCTTCTCCGACGGGGGTCAGTTCTCGGGCGATGTGGCCATCGAGCACGCCCGCCGCATGGTGGCAGAGGGTGCCGACATCATCGACATCGGTGGAGAGTCCACCCGCCCCGGGTCCGACCCCGTCCCCCTCGAAGAGGAGATGTCACGCATCAAGGCCGTGATGGAGGCGGTTGTCGCCATGGGGGTCCCGGTCTCCATCGACACCACCAAGGCGGAGGTGGCGCGCTGGGCCCTGGACTCGGGTGCCGCCATGGTCAACGACGTGTCCGCCTGCCGCTTCGACCCCGGTATGGCGCCCCTCGTCGCCGAGAGGGGTTGCCCCCTGGTGCTCATGCACATGCTGGGCATGCCCAAGGACATGCAGGACGACCCACGGCCCCGGGGCGTCATCGAGGAGATCACCGGGTTCTTCCGCGAGCGGCTGGAGGTCGTTGCCGCGGCCGGCGTGGACCGTGACCAGACCATACTCGACCCCGGCTTCGGCTTCGGCAAGACGGTGGAGCACAACCTGCAGATACTCAGGCACCTGGGAGCCTTCCGGGAGATCGGCCCCCCCCTCCTCGTGGGCGTGTCGAGGAAGCGGTTCATCGGCCAGATCACCGGTCGTGCCGTTGACGACCGGAAGGCCGGTTCCCTCGCGGCCGCGCTCATCGCGGCCAACCACGGCGCTGCCATCCTGAGGGTCCACGACGTTGCCGACACGGTCGCTGGCCTGGGTGTGCTGCACGCGCTGCGCGAGGTCAACGACCAATAGAAGAACAACAGCCTCACGTCCGGCCGTGCAAGGACGCGGAAGAGGTCCCCTACTCGGGATCCACCCCTTCCCCGGGGCCGGTATCCTCCGGGGCCTTGACCTTCTCCTCTTCCTCGGCCTCCTCCGGCTCCACTTCCCGAGACCCCCGGGCCTTCTTCTCATCCTCCGTCGGGGTCCATCCTATATCCTCCGGCTCCCCGCGGGAGCGCATGAGGAGCACGACCACCAGGATGACGATGATGATGGCCGCCACGAGCAGCCACGGCAGGAGGTCCATGATGTCGCCACCCGAGACGTCCCCACCACCACCGCCCCCGTCGTCTTCGGAGGTGACCTCCACCAGGGTCTTGGACGAGGCCTCGTTCCCCGATGAGTCGGTGACGGTCAGGGTGATTATGTAGGTGCCCTTCAGCTCGAAGGTGAACGAGGGTCTGGCACCCGCCAGCTCTACCGGGGCCAGGTTGTAGTTGAAGGACCAGAGGTAGGTCTCGACCAGCACGTTGTCCGTAGAATTGGTCCCGTCGAAGGTGACGGTCTCGCCGACGAGCACACTCATAGGTTCCCCGG
>JAUVRF010000335.1 GCA_030597775.1 Methanobacteriota archaeon
CCACCAGGACCAGGAGGGCGATGCCGATCATGATGCCGATGACAAGGTAGTTCGCACCCTCCGGTGGTGGTTCCACATCCGCCTGTGCGGTGCCCACGTTGTCGTTCTCGTTGGTCTCCTCGACCATGTTGTTCCGGTCTATGTACAGAACGAGGGGAAGGTCGTTCTCGAAGATCCATTCCTTCTCGAAGGACACATTCGCACCGACCTCCAGCTCGGTGATCTGCCAGATCTCGACGGCCACGCCGCCCTGGGTCGGCTCGCCATGGAAGAGCTCGACCGAGGCCGGGGTGAACAGGGGCGCGTCACCCAGGTTCACGATACGCAGGTGGATGGTTCCCCTGTCATCCTCGTCGAGGCGGTCGACCGTGCGGTCACCCACCGTGACCCAGATGTCCATCGGTAGCAGGTTGGGAAGGGCGTCGCCATCCACATGGATGGTTCCGGTGAGGTCGTTGTTGGCGTCGGAGGATTCCGTGATCTCGTTCACAGGGTCTATGACCGCGATGATCAGGTGGACCCCGCCTTGGACCTTCTTGGGGTCGGGGGACCAGGTGGTGGACCGCGAGACCGTCTCGCCGATGCCCAGCGTGGATGTGCCGATGATGGCGAAACGGCTCGCCTCATCGAGATCGTCCAGGTACAGGTCCAGCTGGGCCACCTGGAAGCTGACATCGGTCCCCACGTTGGTGACGGTGATCTCGATCTTGATGGAGGTGCCGTAGGTGATGCTCTCGACGGGCGCCCCGTTCATGTCGGTGATCGACATCGAGATTATCGTGAGGTCCGGCAGCGAGGCTCCCACGGGAAGGGGCCGCAGGTCATCGTTGTTGAACTCGTTGACCTCGGGCTCTACCCCGGTGGAGTCCACCCGGACGAACAGTACCGGGGTGTCTGACTTCTGCTTGGGCTTCACCGCCTTCCAGAAGATCGAGTCCGCGAAGACCTCGTCGGGATTCAGGCCCTCCGGTACCTCGAAGGACCCCAGTAGCTCGCCCCCCAGGAGGGGGTTGCCCAGGTAGAGTTCGGTCACGGACACGGCCTTTGTCTTCACGGTGCCCAGGTTCAGGACGCTGATGCTCACCTCGACGTTGGCGCCCGCGTTCGTGCCCTCGGTGAGGTTGAGCTCCTCGCCGTTGAGCAGAAGGCCCATCGCCCCAACGGTCAGGTCCGGCAGGGGACGCCTCGAAACGGTAAGGCCCCTGCCAAGCTGATTGTTGTCCTCGTTGGATTCGTAGATGGTGTTGCCGGGGTCGACAAAGATGGTGACCGCATGGGTTCCCAGCTCGGCCCTCCAGTCGAACTCCACCTCGAGGTCCGCGTCGGGACCGATGTCGGCGATGAGCATCTCCTTGCCGACCAGTAGGCCGCCGGCGTCCGGGTCGCCCCGGTACACGTCGACCTCGATCATTCCCCTGTAGGGCACGCTGCCGTCGTTGCCGATGACGGCCAGGGTGTGGACGTTATCGCCCTCGGAAGCCTGGGTGACCACGTGTCCATCCATGATGAAGTATATCTCCTCAACGTACAGGTCCACCGCAGGATGGTCGGTGACCTCGAGCTCTGCCCAGGTCACGTTGTTGTGGACGTTGAAGTCCAGGGTCGTCATTGGGTCCTGGGGGGTGACCATGAGATGGATGGTGTGGAGCCCCTCCAGGGGGCGCCATGGTATCTCGATGTGCCTCTCTCCACCCGCCTCCATGCCGTTGAGACGCGGCTGGATGTCACCGATGGGCTCGGCCCCGGGGGCGTAAGGACCGTCGTAGGCCCGGACGACCATCGGTGTCGATACGGTCGCGGTACCCACGTTCGTCAGCGTGGCCACGATGTTGATGAGGTCCCCCACACCGGCGCCGAGGATCGGAAGACCGTCCGCCTCGAAATGCATCCCGGTGAGTATCATGTCGCCAGCGGACGTATCGTCCACATCCAGGTGGACCACGCGCAGGTTGTTGACCTCGTTCTGCTCGGGCACCTGGTTGGCCTCGTCGACGTAGATGTACATGTCGTACCGTCCGGCCGATGCTATCCATCGCATTGTGGTGGAAGAGCTCATACCCACGGACAGTCCATCCAGCACCACCACCCGTCCGATCTCGGTCCCGCCCTTGAGGGGGTGATCGGTGTAGGCGGTCACGACGTAGGCATCGACGTTCGCCCTGCCCTCGTTGATGATCGTCATGTTGAACACGAGGACGTCGCCCGCTACGGCTGCGTCGACGGGGTAACCGTCCAGAAGGATCCGGACGTTCCCGAGCTTGAGGTCCGCCATCTGCTCGTCGGACCTGCCACCCACCTTGATGTTGTCGATCTTCCAGCCATCGCCCTCGATGCCATCCGGGGCCGACCTCAGGTAGAGGCCGATCCGGATCCGCAGTCCAGCGTAATCATCGAGGCGGAAGGCAACGTTGATCCAGGTCTGGAGGTTCCCGGACCATCCGGTGGTCTCTGGATACATCACCTCGGGCCGGACCAGTTCCCACTCCTGGTCCCTTTCGGACATCACGAACACCATGGCTCCGTCGCCCTTCGACGGGATGTTGTACATGTGGGAGAACTCGAGCCGTGGAGAGGTGAGGTTGTGAAGGTCTATCCAGGTGGTCTCGATCATAGCCAGCTCGTCCGGATAGTAGTTCCCGAAGTTGCCGTTGTCGTCCAGGGGGTCACCGAACCCGTTGACGTAGGGGCTCTCGGTTAGGTATGTCTCGTCCCCGGTGTAGAATCCGCCCGAGGGGTTGACGGCCACGTTGTCGGTGGACCACGCACCCTCCCAGAACAACCAGTTGGAGGGGTCGAGCACGCCGGCCTCGAAGTCATCCTGGAAAACGGTGAGGTATCCTGAAGGCAGTCTGTGCTGGTCGCCGTCCGTCGGACCCGCCGACGCGAGGGGTCCGAAAAGCGCGCCTTGGAGGAGGAGCGTGGCGACCAGCAAGAGGGCCATTCGACCCCTATTCGATTTATTCATGGGACTCCTCCGGGTGTGGGTCAGCAAACATGGTGTCGCTATATAACTGTTTTTCGATGGTTGGCACCGTAGCGACCACCTGTGTATCGTGGCACGGGCTGGCCCGCGTCGTGGCCTGGGTGTCGTCAAGGCCAAATACCCGGGGCGTATTACGAGGGGCGATGGGCGTGCCCGAGGAGCTGGCCAAGGCGATCGTC
>JAUVRF010000463.1 GCA_030597775.1 Methanobacteriota archaeon
GCCCGTCATCGCACGGGTCGCCGACCTGGTCTCCGAGTTCCGGCGCCGGGAGCGGCCCGTCATCTTCACCCAGCACCTGCACAAGGACGACGGCTCGGACGGCGGCAACCTGATGTGGTGGTGGGGTAGCGTCATCCGGGAGAGCTCCGAGGGCGGGGAGCTCCACAAGGCCATCATGCCCGAGGAGGGGGACCTGGTGGTGCGCAAGAACACCTACGACGCCTTCAACGGCACGGAGCTGGGCAAGTCCCTCGAGGAGATGGGCGTGACCGACGTGGTGGTCTGCGGGGTGATGACCAACCTGTGCTGCGAGACCACGGCCCGGGAGGCCTTCTGCCGCAACCTGCGGGTCAAGTTCGTCGCCGATGGCACATCCACCGCAGCGGATTCCATGCAGATCGCGACCCTCATCAACCTGGCCTACGGCTTCGCGGAGGTCGTCGTGGCCGAGGACCTTCTTTCCGATTGAGAATCGACTCCTTCCGAAGGTAAACGATAGGGCTATATATTTATGGAATATCGCCCCATAGGGGCCGCGCACCGAGCCCAACGCTCGACGTGCGGGGGATTTCACATGAATGGCGGCGATGACCCTGCAAGCCCTCCTTGTTTCAACTGCGGAGGCCCGACGTATTACATAAATCCAGATCGCTCGGCGATGCAGTGCATGGCCTGCGGCAAGAAGTTCCACAAGAAGGGGGCACCCCCAGAGGAGCCCGCCCCTGTTGAGCCGGAGGCGTACGCGCCCCCGCCCCCTCCCATGGTGCCGGAACCCGAGCCGTATCAATACCCTGGCGAGGAGCCGGAGCCCGAGTATCCATCGTACCAGCCACCGGTGTATCCCGAGGCTGAGCCGGAGCCCGAGTATCCATCGTACCAGCCACCGGTGTATCCCGTGGCAGAGCCGGAGCCCGAGTATCCATCGTACCAGCCGCCGGACTATCCCGTGGCAGAGCCGGAGCCCGAGCCCGAGCCGATGGCACCCGAACCGCCCATGCCAGAACCGCCGGAGCCCGTGCCCATGGAGGTCGAGCCCTCCGCGGAGCAGGACCTCGGCCTCGAGGAGCTGCAGGAGGAGGTGGACGTGTCCTTCTTCGAGGTCCTCGCAGAGGAGGAGGCCCCGTCGGACCTAGAGGAGGTGGAGGCCCCCGAACCTCCCGAGCCCCCAGAGCCGGAACCACCAGTCCCCGAACCACCGGTACCCGAACCGCCCATGTCCGAACCACCGGCACCCGAACCGCCGATGCCCGAGCCAGAGCCCGAGGCGGGAGCCCTTGAGGTCGCACCGATATCCGCGACCACCCTTGCCCAGATGAGCCCCGAGGAGACGAAGGAGAGCCTGAACGACCTCCAGACCCATCTGCGCAAGCAGCAGGACTTCGCCCGCTCCCTCGAGGATGTGCTGGTCAGCGAGCGGCAACGCCTGGACGAGGAGAAGAAGCTCCTCCATGAGGCCAAGGCCGAATCCGACCAGAAGATGGCGGAGCTGGAAGCCCTCGAGCAGCAGCTCAAGGACCGCATCGACGAGATCGAGGCCAAGGAGGTGGACCTAGGTCAACGCGAGGGCGATGTGGAGGCCAACCTCAAGAGCCGCGTCGAGCTCATGGACGAGACCGAGCGCGCCCTCAAGGAGGAGCACGACAAGCGCCTGGAGGAGATGGACCTGATGCGCCAGGGCCTTGAGGCGAGACGCATGGAGGAGAAGGCGGAGCTGGAGCGTATCCGCGCGGAGATCGACGCCCAGCAGGACGAGCTTGGCGCCCGCCAGGCGGCCCTCGCCGAGCAGGAGGCCGGGATCAAGCAGATCGTGGCCAAGGCGAAGGAGACCGCCTCCTCGAAGGATATGGAGCTGGCCCAGCTGCGTGAGGCCACGAAGGCCGAGGCCCAGACCGTTGCCTCCGAGGCCCGGGAACTCCGAGAAAGGCTTGACGAGGAGATGGCGGCCAGGGAGACGGAGATCGCCGGCATCCGGGGAGACCACGAGAGCGTGCTCCGGGCCAAGGACGAGGAGATCGCCCGCGTGCGGGAGGAGGTCCAATCGGCCAAGGCCGCCGCCATGGCAGCCGCAGCGAGTGCCCAGATGGCTCCCCCGCCCGCACCCGCGCCACCAGCAGCACCGGCCCCAGCACCAGCACCGGCACCACCACCAGCACCGGCACCAGCACCACCACCGGCACCAGCACCGGCGGCCCCGGAGCCCGCGGCCGAGAAGGGGAAGGTACTGGGTCAGATCCGGTGCAAGACGTGCAGCACCCTCATCCCGCTGTACTCCCTCGAGCGACCCATCCACATCGAGTGCCCCGGCTGCGGCAAGAAGGGCAGCATCAACTGATGGCTCCC